>JAHJDK010000007.1 GCA_018812505.1 Nanobdellota archaeon
GAGAGGCTAGTCCGACAACATTGGAATCAATAACCTCTGCATCGGTTGATTATACAGGAACACACAAATGCTATGACATAACAGGCGCACAAGCGAGTTGGACATGGAATTTAGTTACGCAGATAAACATTCACATATCAGGAGTAAAGAACCAAGGATCAGATAACTTTTACATATATTCAGACTATCTATATGCTAAAGTGACATATCAAGATTTAGATACCACAAAACCAACGATAAAATCCCTTGACTACCCAGGAAACGGCGATTTCGTCAAAACAAGCATAGTGGATTTCAACTTCACAGCAACAGACAACGACGTGATAAACAACTGCACACTATGGGGAAACTTCACACCAACATGGAACAAGAACAAAACCACTTATGACGTGCAAAACAATGTAGAAACCAACATAACAATAAGACTGGACGATGGAGTATACCTGTGGAACGTGGAATGTTACGACAACAATGGCAACTCAAACTTCTCAAGCTACAACTACACAGCAAAGGTAGATACAACACAACCAATAGTACTACTGGAAAATCCTGAGGATGATAACTACACAGAAACATCAGCTATAATATTTTACTTCAACGTAACAGACTATATAACAACCATAAGCAGCTGTAAATTAATAGTGGACAATGTAACAAGAGACACGACAACAGAAAGTCCTGTGGGTGAGAGTACAACAAAGAACCTGACAGCAACACTAACAAGCGGAGACCACTACTGGTGGATTAACTGTACAGACACAAACGGATGGACAAACATGTCAGAAATAAGAAATATTTCAGTCAACGTGATATACCCGACAGTACAAACAATACTCTCAACTTATGAACAAGGAGAAACAGCAACAATCATAGGAGAAAACTGGAATCCAAACCAGATAATAACAATAAATATAACATTGTCAAACAGTTCAAACTACTTATTCAACACAACAAGCACAGGAGCAGGAGAAATAAACGTTGATTATAATGTGACCTATGATCATGCAAGTGGCTTACAGAACATAACAGCATACCAACACACATATCCAAGCGACAACGCAACAAGCGATTTTACAGTAACAATCAGGACAGCAGACATCACAATACCAAAAACAAACTACTATGAAGGCCAAAATGTAACTGTAAACGGCTCGAAATTCTCGATAAACGGAACAATAACAATAAACATAACATACCCAGGAGGAAACGAAGTATACAGTAACCTAGTAGGAGATGACGGCAGATTCAACTTTACATACAATTTATCATATACAGAAACACTAGGATTATGGAATGTAAGCATATACGACAGCAATTATAACAATTTAAACGACACAGGAAACTTCACAGTCAACGATAGAATAGCAAACATTTACACAGACAAGAATGAATATGACGCAGAAGAAACAGTATATCTGAATGGAACACTATTTTCATCATACGGCACAGTAAGAGTAACAATAAAAAATATAGACACAGACGAGACATCACCAGGATACCCAAAAGATGTAGCTGCAGACACTTCAGGAAACATAACAGACAACTGGTATGTGAACAACACATGTGCAGGAAACTTCTCATTCAATGCTTATGATTTAGCACATCTTGAGTTGGACGATACAACTTATTTTAATATAACAGCAACCCCAAAAAGCAACGACACAACAGCTATATCAGCATACAGAAACAGCCCCGCAGGAACAGTAGATATAGGACTGATAAACGAATCAGACGACACTCGGACAAGCGTAACAATAAACGTCAAGAGCACAGACCTATATCTGGAAGCTAACTGGACAAACAACTATGCTGAAGGAACAAGCATAGAATCAGTAATACTAACATTAGAACATTACGAAGAAGCAACAAACCCTGTGATAAGCGTTAAATGGTACGATGGATCAATATACCAAACAGTATCATGCCCAGGAATATTTATAACCACAACAGAACTAAACCAGACATGCGACTTAAGCGGATACATAACTGATTACACACAAGCAAACGATATATCACTAAGATTTGTGTACAGATACTCCACAGGTGGAGCAACAACAGGATACATAGACCAAGCAAGACTAAACATAACCTACAGCGGACAATCAGCATGCACACAATGGGGAAACACAGCTCCAGCAATAAACAACATGCTAATAACATATCCAATAGACTTACTAGCCGGAATAACCAAAGAAATAACCTGCAATGCGTCAATAATTGATACTGAACAAGACCTAGCAGGAGTTAGTGCAACCTTATATTTTAATCAAAACAACTCAGGAGACCCAGATGGAAACAACGACCACTACACAAACTCTAGCTGCAGCTTCTCAGGAACAACAGCGAAAATAGCAGTATGTGGATTTCAATTATGGTATTATGCAAAAAACGGAACATGGAACTGCAACATGTCTGCAACAGATACAGAATTCACAGATTATGATAATATAACAACGACAGTAAACACGCTATACGCCATAAATATAACACCAACATTGTTAGATTACGGAAATGTACCATTAGGAGCAAACTCAAACAACTACACTGTAAATATAACCAACCTTGGAAATATGCCACTAAACGTGAGTGTATGGGGATATGGTGGAAGTAATAGTAACGAAACAGGAGGGGGCTTAGCATTTAAATGCAACCAAGAAGGAAACATAACAATAGGATATGAAAAGTACTCTATAAATCCAATACATAATTTTAATCAAAAAACAAACCTGACATCAGGACCGAAAATGATTCCAATAAAAATTGCTAAACAAACACAACCAGGAATCTATGTACAGAATCAGACTTATTGGGAAATTAATGTTAAAGCAGAAAATAATCCAAAAGGAGAATGTAATGGTACAATAATATTTGCCGCAGAAGTATCATAAAATTTTTAAAAGAACAAGAGAATAAAAATAAACATGAACAACAGATTCATAATTATCATAACATGTATTTTACTACTGCTGATTCCAAATGTATTAGGAGTAGCAATGGGTGTAAACAAGGCAGTCCTTAACTTTGAAAACGTGCTAAGAGGAGGATACGCCCAAGATTCTATAATAATATCAACAGACAGTTCTGAAGACGTAGGCATAGAAAAAATAGTATCAGGAGATATCGAAAAATGGGTGAGATTTGAACAAGAAGAATTAATAGTTAATATGAATAATGCAGGAATTTTAACGGTTATTATAGAGCCACCAGAAGACACTGCAGTTGGTTCATACGAAGGAGAACTAAGACTTTTAACAACACCAATTATTAATACACGATCAGGCAACATAGGAAGTGCAATAAGAACTTCTTTCATGATCAAAATCGAAGTTCAAGTCACAGGAGATGAAATAATTTCTTGTACTGCAGGAGGATTTAATATTAAGGATGCAGAAATAACCTTTCCACTGGAGTTTACTGCAAGTGTAAAAAACAGTGGAAATGTAAGAATAAAACCAGACTTTGAAGTAGATATCTGGAACCAAGATCAAACACAATTATTATCCACGAGAAAATTTTCATACCTAGAAGATATACTTCCAACAACCACGAAAAACCTAAACTATGAAATAGAAGAAGTAAACTTAGATACAGGACAATACTGGGCAGATGTAAAATCACCTTTATGTGGACAAACAGGATTAATAACATTCAGCATTTTAGAAAAAGGAGAAATTGTTGATAAAGGAGAACTACTAAGCATAAAAAATGATTTATGGGTTAAAATAGGAGATATAGTGCCTATAAAAGCAGTATTTAAAAACACCGGAAGCAGGGTCGAATCAGTTAAACTAAAAGGAACAATTAAACTAGCAGGACAGATAATAAAAGTAGTAGACACAGACCCTCTTGATGTAAAACCAGGACAAACAGCAGAACTAGAGGCTTTTTTCAACCCAAAAATGGCAGGTCAATACATTATTGACTTAAGAGTGTTATATAACAACAAACTAACTTTTTCAAAAGGATCAATCTTGAATGCGCTGCCAAGCGAAGAATTTGACCAGAGAATAAAACAACAATCAGTGAAAGCATGGACTCAAGTTATTATAATACTTATAATGATTGGTATACTATTCATGCTAATAAAAATCAAGAAGAAAAAAAGAACAAAGAAAGTGAAATTTAGTTTTTAGAAAAAAAGTCCTCAATCATCCTCTCATAAAGCATTGTTGTTTTAATATTCCAAGAAGAAGGAAAACACCTACGATAATTACTCCAAGCATATCTCTCATCAAGAAATATTATTGTACCCTTATCTTTTTCACTCCTAATACAACGACCAGCACTCTGCAAAGCCTTATTGAAAGCAGGAAATAAATAACCATAATCCCAACCCTTACCAAACTTTTTATCATAATAATCAATCAAAGCCTTAATCTCAAGATCAGGCTTGGAAAGAGGCAAACCAACAATCACAACGTTCTTCAAAAAATCACCAGGCAAATCAATACCCTCACCAAAACTGCCAGAAATAACACCCAAAAGAACCGCGCCAGAATCCTTATAACCCTTAAACCTATCAAGCAAATCATGCTTGTCATGCTTCGAAAGATTAGCACGCTCAACAAAAATAGTTTTTTTACACAAATCATTAAACAACTTATAAACCTGATCACGAAGATAATAACTAGGAAAAAAAACCGCGCTATTACCAGGAACAAGGTTAATGATTCTAGCCAAGATATCAGCTATGTTTTTGTATTGATCCTGACTGCGCAACTCATACTTGGTAGATGTCTTAGGAATAATTATGTTAAGCCTATTATCCTCAGGAAAAGGACTACCATAAGTCTCCTCTTCAGAGTCATCAAACCCCAACAACTCCTTATACATACTAGTAGGATTCAAAGTACCGGACATCAAAATAGTTGAATAAGCAGCCTCAATAACAGACTTAGTGGACAAACTAGGATCCAAACAACGATAACTAACAACCTTAATCTCATCATGAGTGCTTTGCTGCTTTGAAATAATCCTAGTAAAACCCTCATTAACACCCAACCATGACTCAAGGAACGAAGCAACAGAACCAATATAAGACTGTTTCTGCTCCTCACGAACAGCATCAGCAGCAAAAGACAAATCCTCAATCAACTCCTGATAATCACAAAACTCATTAATCTTATCAATAAACAATTCTTTAGAAATATACTGCTCCTCAACATCAAAATTACACAACTCATCAATCAAATCACCTATTTGAATAAGCAAATGCCTCAACTGATCAAACTTGAACTTTTTAGCCTCAGAAACAGCACGTCTAACCATTATATTAGAAAGTCTTGCAGAAAACAAATCCTTAACCCTACCAGGAAGATTATGAGCTTCATCAACAACAATGATAGAATCACTCAAACTTTTATCAATCTTCTTAAAAAGATTAGCGCTGATATCAGGATGAAAAATATAATAATAATCACCAATAATAACCTTAGCATCTTTAGCCATCAACAATGAAATTTCATAAGGACAAACAGAATAACGCTCAGAAACCTCAAGAGAATCATCAGTAGTGATGGGATTTAAAACCTTAAGATCAGACAAAGCACTCCTAGCAGAACCAGACAATTTATCCTTATTTTTAAGATTATTAAAGAACTCACACTTTTTATCCTCACGCATAGCCCTGCAATACTCATGAAACTCACTGGAATAAAGCTTGTTAACACCTGGCTGCAAACAAAGACCCTTCTTGCCAATAATACTAACACCACCAAACTTCTTATCAAACTTATCCCTTATGCTTTTCAAAGTGTCAACAGCGATTTTATGCTGAGTATGCCTAGAAGTGAGAAAAAAAACAACCTTATCATGCTCAAGAGCATACTTCAAAACCGGAGCCAAAGCAGCAGCAGTCTTACCAAGACCAGTAGGTGCATGAGCAATCAAATTTTTACCCTTACTAACAACATCATCAATCTTCAATATAAGATCTTCCTGAATATCTCTAACTTTAGAATGAGGAAACAGAAGATTGTCAAAATTCATGAAACAAATAGAAAAAAAGTTTTTTTATAAAACTTGCTACGCAAAAACCGAAAAAATAACAAAATTCAAAAACTTTCAGTTTTTGTAATTCACAGCAATTTCTTTGAAAATCGAATTTTGGGATTAACAACAACTTTGTTGTTGTATGCCAAAAACTTTGTTTTTGAGCATTCCAAAAAGCACTACATCCTTGACCTAAAGGACAAAGTATTATGCTTTTTGTTAATAACAAACTAACTACTTTTTGCTTTTATTACTTTCAAAGAAATTCTTAATCTTAGGCTCAATTTTTTTCCAAAGTTTTTTTGCACCCTTCTTAAACTTCTTAACAAGTTTCTCACTACTCTCCTCTATCTCACGAGCCTGTTTCTGCCACTCAACACTATAATCCCTGAATACGATATGAGGATATTTAGCCTTCAAAGCGTACTGATTAAAATGAACAACAGAAGCCATATCAACCCTCTTAGGAGGCCTAGGCTTCTCAGCAGGATAACCAAGTGCGATAATCATCTGAGGCCTGACATCTTTCTGATTATAAGTCATGTCAAACATACTATCAATCTTGTCCTCATCAAAAGCACCAATCCAACAAGCACCCAAACCAAGAGAATGCGCTGCTAACAACATGTTTTCAGCTGCACAAGCACAATTCTGAACACTATAAAGCCTCTTACCACGAAGACCATACATCATCTCAGCCTTATTATCCATAGAACAAACAATAATAACAGCTTGAGCATGATAAACCGCTTCTTGACGCATACAATGCTCATAGATCTGACGAATCAAAGGCTTTTCAGTCACCAAGATAAAACGCCAATTCTGCAAATTACCAGCACTAGGAGAAAGAGTACCTGCCTCTAAAATCTTGCTAAGCTTCCCGAACTCAACAGGCTGCTCAGTAAACTTCCTAATAGTACGCCTAGTTCTAATGCATTCAAGTACATCCATGTAAACATTCTAGAATTTGTATTTTAAATATTTATCTGTTATCGAAGCTTAAAACCACACATATGACAAAATTTTGAATAATTAAAATTCTTAGCATTACAACGAGGACAAACAAGGTTCCTGCCAGCAGAAGCTTTATCCTGCTGATAATTAAGCACTTTTTCACGCTTTTTAGAAGGAGAAAAAATCAACTTAACAAAACCCCAAAATATGAACGCAATACCAATATAAAAAAAGATATTAAAAAAAGGCTCATCATTACCAGGGCCAATCTTAGAATAACCCGCGACCAATATACCTGCAAACAAATAAACAATCCAATGAATTCCAGCCATAAAACTATAATGATTCAAGTGATATTAAAATTTTTTGCAAAAAAATTTAAAAAACAGAAAATTAAACAATGATTATGAATAAACAAAAAAGAAAAGAATTTGAAGAAGAACTTCAAGAATACGCAGATGTAAACGAAGACAGCGACATTCCAGTAATTGAAAAACAAGTCAAACCAAAAAAAACACTCAAATAAGAATACTAAAAATTAAGCAGTTCTCTTAAGCTCAATCTTCTCATGATACTTAACAGCATCAGCAATAACCTTACCAATCTTATTCTTCTTGCTAATCTTAATAATAGCTTTCTTGCTGGAATGAGCAGTTAATGCATAATCACCCTCAACAAAAATATCAATGTCCTTATCAGCATTTTCAACATCCAACATGAAAACAACACTACTCTTATGAATCTTAACAGTGAAATTCAAATTGGTGCTATTAGAACTATCAGCGAAGCGTTCAGACTTCTTAGAGCTTTTAGGAGAAGAACTCAAATCCCTAATATCAATACTCAAACCAAGCTTCTTTTCAATACTCTCAATATTGGAGCCGCCCTTACCAATAATTGCAGAACGATCATTTTCAGGCACAAAAACAATGCACTTGTTATTAGAGACAACCTCAACCTCAATATCCTTTGAGTATCGTGAGAACTCCTGCTTAATAGCGCTAGCTGCCAAGCTATGAGTAGGAATGTGTTGCTCTGCAGAAACAGGCACAACAACAGTTTCCTCACCATAAGAATAAATCTCAAACTCTAATCGACCAGTCTCAAAATCATGAACGACAACAACAGGCCTAGCCAAATCCTGCTCAAACATACCAGAAGGAACCTTAACCTCCATCTTCAAAGAAAACACGCTACCAATCTCACCATTCTTAATAAAAATGACGGTGTCAACAATATGAGGAATAACACCAAGCTCGATTCGACCGATAAATCTCTGAATAGCATCAATAGGTTTAGTAGCGTGCATCACACCAATCATACCCACGCCAGACAACCTAAGATCAGCAAATAAACGAAAATCATCAGTGTTTCTCATCTCATCAAAAATAGTGTAATCAGGTCTGGACAAAAGCAAGATGTCATGAATCTCCTGACTGCTGCCATGACTAATAGCATACTGAGTGACATCAGGAGGAAGCACAAGATCACGAGGAGCTTCAACAGTCTTGATAACCTTATTTGTGGAAGCATAAAACTCAGTCAAAGCCTGCGCAAAAGTAGTTTTTCCATGACCAGGAGCACCAGCAATCAAAACACCCTCAGCCTGACCAGTCAGCCTAGTCATTAATTTTTAAGTGATAGAATAATCCCCTAAAGAAAGATGCTTCACAGGCCTTACAGCAGTGATTTCATAACCATCAGCAAAAGGAGGTCTGGTAATAACAATCCTGAAATTAGACAACTGAATAATAGTAGAACCACGCCTCTCAATCTCAACAAAACCATCCTTCCTGGAACCAGCTTCCTCAGTAATCTGCTTTGCAAGATTTTTAACATCGTCACCATCCAGCTTATTATTCGAAATAATAACGTACTCCCAAGCACCAGGTATACCCTTCTTAGCCCTAGGAACACAATCTTCCTTAATATGAACACTCATAGTATTATCATCAAAAAACTGTTCCAAGATTAAAGGCTTATCTTCCTCCTCAGGAAACTCGTAAAGTATAACACTAATACCCTTAGATTCCGCGACAGTAGCCTGAACCTTATCAGCAGTTATCAAAGTACCATTTTCAACCAAAGCTAAATTCCTAATAACAGAATCAATCTCACCAGACTTTGCCCTTCTAATTTCGAAGTCACCAGGCCTATCACCCTTAAAAGAAATATCGAATTTATATTTAGAACTAATCTCTCGAAGCTTTTTAATATCTTCCAAACCAAGATGACCAGTTTCTCTGCCACGATTAGCCTGAGCCTCAAGCTCAGCAATAACAGCTTCATGAATAATAATCATTTTAAGCTTCAACTCATGCTTCTCAATCCTCTTAGAAAGAATACCCTCAACGATAATACTTGTATCAGGAATTATTTTATTCAAAAGTTGATTCTTACCAGCAAATTTGCTATCTTTTTTTTCAGTTTTCGCCATGAAAATTAAATATTATTGTTATTATTTAAATGTTACTATGAAACTTTCTGTAATAAATATCAAATACGAATTTGAAAATGTTAGTATAATTACTAGGATGGGATTTTATATCTGAAGCGAGTTTTGAAACCCTCACAAAACTAAAATCTTTGACCTCTTCAGGATTAACCATAAATGGACCTGAACAAACAGTGCGAAAAACAGTTACAAACACTTTTTCATCATCACCAATAAATTTATCTTTAAACAATTCCTGCAATTCTAAATCAGGCATTTTTAAACCATAAAAAATCTCTTCCTCTAGTTCTTCCCTAGCACTTTCCAGATAAGAATATTCTGTATCAACATGGCCTGCAGGAACATCAAATAAGAGAGGACGACTAATTTTAGAACTTCTCTGTGTTAACAAAAGCTCCTGAAAAGAATCATCCCAAAAAACAAAATTACAAGAAGCCCTATGATAAAAACCTTTTTTATGACAATTCTCAAAAGTATCCTGGCCAATCACTTCATCCTGGTCATTGACGATATCCAAAAGTTCATCCATGCAAATATTGTTAAGTCAAGCAATATAAAAATCTTTTTTTTTAAGAAATTTAAATATTATTAAATACAATATCTGCAATCTCTTTCGTATATTTGTGCATAACTGCATGTCCGCTATCTAACAAGAACAACTTAGAATCCTTTAGTTCTTTGAAAATCTGCTTAGCCCTGCAGACAGGAGCAATCTGAGTATCTTTAACACCACAAATCAAGACAACAGGAACCTTTAACTTAGAATAGTCAATCCTTAATTCACGCTTAAGGTTAATTTCACTCATCAAAACCTTATCCAAAACATTGCTTTTTCTAATATAATCCTTTGGAGTTCCAAAATAAAAACTAATCAACAGTTTTTTCAAACAAAAAGGAATTACAGAACTCCTAATAATACAAGGGTAAATTTTATTCCATAAATAATTAATTTTAACATAAAACGTTTTAGGCCTCTCACTAGTTATAGGATTAATGAGAAATAATTTCTTAACCTTAAAAGGAAACAATTTTGCTAGTACAGTTGCAACAGCTCCTCCAAAAGAATATCCTACCAAGAAAAATTCTTTAATATTCAATTTTCTCACAAGATTGTGAACTGCTTGTGCGTATTCTTTATAACCCCAAACCTTTTTTGGAGTGTCAGAACGAATAAAACCTGGAAGTTCTGGAGCAATCACAAAAAACTTTTTTGCAAACCATCTAATAAGTTTATCATTACCAAAAAAACCCTCACCCAAAGTTGTTCCCCAACCATGCAAAAATAGTAATGTTGGATTTTTCTTACTGCCAACAGTTCTATAATACATCTTTAAATTATTGACTTTTAAACTATAACTTTCAATCTTCATAAACAGAGAGTTTATAGCAATATTTATATATTTTCATGATAAATAGCGATTATGACAGTTTTTCTAACATTTGCAAGAGGATGGCAAACACTAGCAGCTGTACGCTCACTAGGAGAAAAAGGAATTGATGTAATAACCAGCGATTCAGTAAAAGGTGCGTCAAGCTACTTCTCAATATACTCAAGAAAACACTTCATATACAAAAACTTCTCAAACGAAGAAAAATTCATAAATTCACTGATAAAAAACATAAAAAAATATTCTGAATCAACAGATGATATTCTAATTCCTGTTTTCAAAGACATTTACATAATCTCAAAACATCTGGATAAATTCAAAGAATTAGTCAAAGTTCCAATAACAAACTACGAAAACCTGCAACACGTTCACGACAAATGGAAATTATACCTCTTGGCAAAAAAAATGGGTGTGAGAATGCCAGTAACGCACAGACCAAGAAACAAAGAAGAATTAAAAAAACTAATTCCTAAACTTAAATTCCCATTGATGATAAAAATACTGGACTCTGCTGGAGGAGTGGGAGTAAAATGTGTTTACAACAAGGACGAATTATTATTTCAATACAAAAAAATAATTGAAGAACACAAAGAAGAGCCGCTCATACAAGAATACATTCAAGGAAAAGACTACTGTGTAACAGTGTTGTTCAATAAAGGAAAACTAAAAGCTAAAATGAGTTATTTAAGCGAAAAACAATTTCCAGAAAAAACAGGGCCAACAATACTGTCAAAAACAGTTAAAGAAGATGAGATGGAACAGATGGCTTTTAAGATTTGTAAAAAACTTAATTGGCACGGAGTAGCAGAGTTTGATTTTAGAAAAGAAAAAAACACTGGAAAACCTTACCTTATAGAATGCAACCCAAGATTTTGGGCAAGCCTAAACCAATCAATAAAATCACATGTTGACTATCCTTACTTACTATACCAAATCGCCACCACAGGAGACTGCGAAAGTCAACTAAAGCCGAGAGTAGGGATTGAAACAGAGGTATATCCTGGGAAAATAGCGACAGAAATACACGAAGTCATGAAAGCCAAAAATAAATTCCTAAAAGTAATCAAATATCTAAAACATCACAGAAAAATATACGAAGACATAATATCATTAAAAGATCCACTACCAGTTCTAGGATTCATATACCCTTGCTATTTATTAATGAAACACGGAAAAATAGAGGTTGACAACTTCATAAATTCTTAAACACCAAACATCCCTTCAAGCTTCAAACTCAACTGATTAAAGAATATTAACACTTTCTGACCGAAAGTGACTCCTTCCAATGAAATAGAGAATTCTTCAGCCAAAGAATAATCCTTGCCAAAATCATCCTTGAAAGTGGTTATTAAACTAAACTTGTTAACACCAGAACTCAAAACCCTGCCAGGAATGGATAAGCTAAAAACCTTTTTAGAGGACAAGTCTGAGATGTTCCAAGAATGAGAAAATTGTTTATGAACAATTGAAACCTGAACACTCTTAGGATTGGAAAAAGATTCCTGAGAAACAACAAAGCTGACATCAGCCAAATCCTTAAATGAAATAGTTTCAGGAAATTTTAAATCACTAATACTAACCAATGGTTCATCTAAAGAATAAATAAGCAAGTATTTAGACACTTGAAAATCCTCATTGCTTAAAGTGACAGCTAAATTTTTAACGCCAACTACTGAAATATTTTTTGTAAACTCGAAATCATAAGTTTCGCCAAGAGAGAAATGCTTGTTATGACATTCCTGCTCTAAACAAATATTAACCCATCTCAACACATCATCATCAATGTTCTGAAAACTACAACTAACAACTAAACTCTCACCCAAATATAAACTGTTTTTGTCAGCAACACAAGAACCCTGCAAAGGCTGATAAACAGCTTCTTGCTTAGGAACCTGACTGTTAAAATAATCAAAATCAAAAACATCACCATTCCTATCAACTTTGAAAAACGCAAGAAAAGTCTTATTACCAATAAACAACTTCAAAGGAAAAGTATAAGCATAATTTTTATCCAAATCAAAATCAACCTGCACAATAAAAAACTCTTTTTTAGTTTCACCAGGACTTAAAAGAACATTACGAAACCTATCATCGTAATTCTCAATATTAGTAGTAGGAGCCAACTGCAAAGGAACAGTCAAATAATGATTCTGATTATTAGTTAAATCAACAGATAACAGATTAAAAGATCCAAAACCAACTTTTCGCTCAGAAACCTCAAAATTCAAAGAAACAAGCAATTCTTTCAAAGGACCAACACTAAGAACATCAACAGAACTATCAAAATCTCCTCCCTTGATGTTGAAACCTCTACCAACAGCGTTAAAATCAACAGAACTAGGAGTTGAATCAGAAGAAACCTGAAGCTTAATATGAGTAGCATCGACCCAGCCAAACTGTCTGTAAGTAACATCAAAAGGAACCCAACCAACAATAGGAAAATAAACCTCTGCCCAACCATGAGGACCCCACTTCTCAGCGAAGTAATCAACATCAGTATGAGAAATGCCAGAAATAAATCTTGCAGGGATGCCAACACTTCTACAAAGGGAAATAAATAATGAAGTTAGTTCATCACAAACACCATACCGGTTATTAAAAACCCAAGAAGACTTCTGAGCCGCGTCAGAAGTCACACTACTAAGATTATACTCAATATTACGCTCAACCCAATCAGCAAACCTGAAAACAACCTCAAATAAGTCATCACTGCCAACAGCCAAAGAATTTGCCAAACCAGATATATCATCATTAATATCAATAATCTCCTGCTCAGAAAGGAAAGGCGCAAACTCAGAATCAAAATCAACAACAGGAAAAAAAACTTTTTTTTTAACTTTAAGATAATCAGCAGTAGTCTCAACAATAGAATTAACTTTAACCTCGAGTTTCTTCTCAGAAGGATTGACAAAGGAAAATCTTAAACCATCATCAATTTCAACAAATGAAGGAACAGAACTCAAAAAAGTGGTGTGCTGCCGGTAATCATCCTTGGGAAACCAAGACAAAGAAATATCTGCCGAGGAAACATAAAAATTAGTTGTGGTAGGAATAATAACCATGGAAGTGCCAAGATTCAAACTTAAACTTAAGCTTTGATAATCATACAACAACTGAGCAAAAGAACAAGGAACTAATATTATAACAAATAAACACAACCAATAAAACTTTTTCATAATAAACAAATTAATGATGATGATATAAATATGTTTTCAAAAAAATTGTTTAATACAAGAAAACAATCATCTTGTATAGTCAGCGACAAAAGTAATTAATAATATTTGATTGGTCGTTGAACATTAGTTTGCTCCAAAATAAATATGCTTTATTTTTGTCGCATACTAATATCAAGAAACATTTTTAAAGAGGTAGATTTTACTTTCATACTAATCACGCCGAGGTCGCATTAAACAAAAACCAAAGATTTTTGAAGTTTGAGCAAAGCTCAAACAAATCAAAAACTTGAAAAAATGTTTTTGGAATGTGACTCATTGTTCGGTAAACCTCACGCCGAGGTCGCATAGCCTGGTATTGCGCAGGATTGCTATGTACTTGTAGTGCACGAAAACCTACAATACTGCAGAGATCCTGTTCCTCTGGAATCGTGGGTTCAAAACGACGGTATCGTTCGTCGACACCTGGGCGTACATCGACTTCGTCGAGTACACCTGTTGTTGTCAACATCGATATCTTCAGTGAAAGTCCCACCCTCGGCGTATTTTTTCTATTTGTGATAGATTTATGTATAAATATTACCTTAAGTGGTATTAAGGTGGTATAAATGGAATTTAAAAAAGTAACAATCTCATTGCCAAAAAATTTGTATAATCAAGGAATAAACTTAGTAAATAAAGGATTATTTTCAAACTTTAGTGACTTAGTAAGAAGTGGTATAAGAATTGAGTTTAAGGAAATAGAACTTGTAATCTAAGGTTTTGATGAAATTATAATATGTGATGATGAAGATTTGATTGGTGGAGTTAAACAAAGCATGACTAAAGCCAGAGCTGGAAAAGGAAAGCTTGTAAAATAAAACAAAGATATGATAAATACTTTGAGGCTTTATAATGCAAAATCAAGTTCTATTTACTTTTTTTAGCAATTCCTTTAATTTTGAACTAGACGGTATATTTGCTCAAGTTTTGGAATTAAATCAAATATTTCTCCATCTATGCTTTGATCTCCATCACAAAGCGCTTCTTCAGGATTGCAATGAACTTCTATCATCACACCATCTGCACCTGCAGCTATACCTGCGCAGCTTAGGGGTGCGACAGACTTCCTTATGCCTGAGCCGTGACTGGGATCAACTATTATAGGTAAGTGATAGTTTTGTTTGATGTACACGACATTGTTCAGATTCAAGACATTCCTGTGTTTTGGGTCGTGAGTCTTGCCACCTCGCTCACAAAGTATTACTTTTCTGTTACCTCTATATATTCTTAAAGCTGCTAACAAATATTCAGTCACTGAAACCTCACTTCCTCTTTTCAGCATTACAGGTCTATCTACTTTTGCCATCTCATCCAGTAATCTGAAGTTTTGACAGTTTCTAGCGCCGATTTGTATGATATCAACATCATATTTTTCAAAAAGTTTCAAATCCCTAATATCAGTTAACTCTGTTATTATAGGCATTCCTAGCTCTTTTTTTACTTTGGCTAGATATTTCAAACCTTCTTCCCCTAATCCTTGAAAACTGTCTGGTGATGTTCTGGGCTTGTAAGCTCCTCCTCTCAGGACATTTGCGCCTGCTTTTTTAACTATTTTCGCACTTTCCAATAATTGTTTGTAACTTTCAACAGCACAAGGACCTGCTATAACAGTCAATCCTTCACCAATCTTGTGGCCATTTGATAATTCAACAGTTGTGCCTTTTGGATGAAAGTATTTTGTAAGTTCTTTGCAAGGATCAGATATTCTGATTACCTGATAAACACTTTCTAATGTTTCGTAATGGTCTTCAGAAAGTTTTCGGGTGTCGCCTTTTATACCTAAAACTGTGTGTGGATCGCCTCTTATAACTTCAATGTTTTCTTTTTCAATTCCATCTTTAATTAGTCTTTTTATGACTCTTTGCAACTCTTTTTCTGTTGTTTTGGGTTTCAGTTGTATTATCATTTTTTATTCCTCCAATTTCTTTTTAGCTATCATTTTTTGGCAAAGGTTTCAAGAAAGATTTTTGATTAACAATTATTTGTCACCAATGAATCTTTGAGCTTGAAACCCTCTGATTCACTGAAAATATCCAAAAAAGAAGCTATATCTAAAACTAGTTGAATTGTTGTTCATTAACATTTTTAAACCAGTTTCAATATTCATTTTTAAATAAGATGTTTGTTGTTTTATTTAAATGTTATGCTGATTTAAGACTTTTTTACAACTAATTATTTTTTTCAATTTTGTCTCTCAACTTTTTCAGTTGCAACTCTTCCTCTGTTCCATTGTCCTTCATACGTTCTGGCCAGTTCACCAACTACTTCAACAAATACTAATTTTGCAATCCTTGCACCTAGTTCTAACTTAAAAGAATGTTTATTCAAATTTACCATTCCAAATGTTAATTCTCCTTTATATCCGGGGTTTGTTGTTGTTGATATTAATAGAACTCCACATCTTTGTAAGGTACTTCTTGGATAGATAGTTGGCATCAAATATACTGGTTTTTCCCCTTCTTCCACCATAACTTTTTCGCTTGGTGAATGAACTATTTCCATTGTTTTTACAAGAACATATTCTCCTGGTCGGATTATAACTTATTTATCACCTTTTTTTATGTCACCAATAATTTCAATATCAGGACTTTTTCGCTTTTCAACTCCTAAGTATCCTTCACTTGTTATCTTGAAGACTTCTCCAACTCTGAGTTCTACTTCTACTCCTTCAGGGTTCTTGAGTTCTCTCTCTGCTAATCCTTCAACGAGAGCATATCTCTTATTCAATTCCAGTACTTTTTTTGCTGACAGAATCATTCTATTTCTTGTTTTTCTTATTCTTATTTAAATTTTTTGAAGCTGCCTGATAATCAAATATGACTCACTTTTTAAA
>JAHJDK010000150.1 GCA_018812505.1 Nanobdellota archaeon
GGGTTTTTTGATGTTAGACACTATATGTTGTGTATGAGGTGTTTATTTTGAGATGTCCGTTTTGTGGTTTTCAAGATACTAAAGTTGTAGAAACTAGAGAGACTAATGAAGAAATAACTAGAAGACGTAGGGAATGCTTGGATTGTGAAAAAAGATTCACAACCTATGAGCGATTAGAAATGAATCCTTTGGTTGTTGTGAAGAAAAAAAATATCAGAGAAACATTTGATAAGAACAAAATCAAGTCTGGTATGCTTAAAGCTTGTGAAAAGAGACCTGTTTCATTAGAAAGTATAAATCTTGCTGTAGAAGAAATAGAGTCAGAACTGAGACTTGCTGAAAAAGCAGAAGTGCCAAGCACAAAAATAGGTTCTTTGGTTATGAAAAAACTTAAAAAACTAGATAAAATTGCATATATAAGATTTGCAAGTGTTTATAGAGAATTTCAGGATATAGGATCTTTTGAAAAAGAAGTTAGGAAGTTAATGAAGAAATGAGGTGTTTGTATGAAAAAAGAAATTAGTTTAGAATATGTAAAAAGAAGAGATGGAGTTATAGTTCCTTTTAATCAAGAAAGAATTCTGCAGGCAATATTTAAAGCTGCACAATCAATAGGTGGAAAAGATAAAAAGCTTTCTGAAAAACTTTCTGATGAGGTAATTACTGTACTTGAAAAAACCTATAAAAACAAAATATTAAGCATTGAAGAAATACAAGATGCTGTTGAAAATGTATTAATAGAAAAAGGTTATGCAAGAACTACTAAGGCATATATTCTTTATAGACAAAGAAGAAAAGAATTAAGACAATTAAAAAAGAAAGAAATAGATTCAAAAGATGTAAAAAACTTAAAGAAATTAGGTGTTGTGCTAAGCAAACAAGCATTAGACATCTTAAATAATTCTAAACAACTGAATGAATTAGGAAGAATAATTTTTTTAGATAGATATGCTCTTAAAACAAAAAAAGATACTATTGTTGAAGGAGATTTAGTGATTGTTGTAACTAAAGAAGATCCAAAATATCCTAAGAAAGATGTAGGAATTGTAAAAAAAGTTATTTCTGCAGATGATTTATTAATTCATATGATGACAGGGGTTCATGCTGATCCAAAGACTAATTATGAATATAAGCAAACTAGATGGAGATGTGACAAACCAATAGAAAGTATAGACGGTGCTTATGAAAGAGTTGCTAAAGCAATATCTTCCGCAGAGAAATCATCTGCTTTGAAACAAAAATGGTTTGAATTGTTTTGGGATGAATTAAAGCAAAATCATGTGCAGCCTGCAGGTAGGATAATGTCAGGTGCGAGTGTTGATGAACAAGGAAGATTCAATTCAAATCTCACCTTATACAACTGTTATGTAATACCTTCACCAAGAGATTCAAGAGAATCAATAGTAAAGGATACTTTATATCAGATGACTGAGATAATGTCTCGTGGAGGAGGTGTTGGAATATCAATTTCTTCTCTTAGACCTAGATATGCTTATGTTAAAGGAGTGCATGGAAAATCATCTGGTTCGGTGTCTTGGGGAGGGCTTTATTCATACACTACTGGTTTGATAGAACAAGGAGGATCAAGGAGAGGTGCTTTGATGTTGATGCTAGCAGACTGGCATCCTGATATAATTGAATTTATAGAAGCAAAGAGAACTGTTGGTATGATTGAAAACGCAAACATTTCTGTATTGGTTTCTGATAAGTTTATGGAAGCAGTGAAGAAAGATAAATTATGGAAGTTAGAATATCCTGATTATGAGCATCCTGCTTATGGAGATATATATGATGAGGAGTGGGATGGTGATTTAGATGAATGGAAAAGAAAAGGATATCCTGTTAAGGTTTATAAATCAATTAGAGCAAGATCTATGTGGAACAAGATAATAGAATCTGCTTGGACTAGCGCAGAACCTGGAATAGTATTTATGGAAAGATATAACAAGCTTAGCAATTCTTATTATTTTAATAAGTTAATATCTACAAATCCTTGTGGAGAACAAGGATTACCAGGTTGGGGTGTTTGTAACTTGGGTCATTTATATTTATCATCTTTTGCAGAAAAAATAGGTGAAGATGATCAAGGACCAATTTATGAAATGAATTGGGAATCTCTAAAAAAATCTGCCAGAATACTAACAAGATTTTTAGATAATGTTATAGATGTAACTCCATATCATTTTCCACAAAATGAAGAAAATCAAAAGAAAGAGAGAAGAATCGGTGGTGGAACTCTTGGACTTGGTGAATTATTAATAAAGATGAGAATTAAGTACGGTTCAAAAAGGAGTTTGCCTTTTATTGAGAGAATATACAAAACGATTTGTATAGAGATGTATAAAGAATCTTCTAGAATAGCTATGGAGAAAGGTCCATTTCCAAAATATGAATCTGATAAATTTTTAAAAAGTGGATTTGTAAAAAAACTTCCTGAAGAAGTGAGAAAGATGATTAAGAAAAATGGTATTAGAAATGTTACTTTAACAACACAAGCTCCTACGGGAACTGTTGGAACTATGCTTGGAACATCTACAGGGATAGAACCTTACTATGCTTTTGAGTTTTATCAGCAATCAAGAATAGGTTTTCATAAAGTAACTATACCTCTAGCTAATGAATACATAAGAAATGACAAGTTACCTAGTTATTTTGTTAGTGCTATGGATTTAGAACCATTAGAACATGTTAGAGTTCAAGCGACTGTTCAAAAATGGACTTGTTCATCTATAAGTAAAACCGTTAATGCACCGTTTGACTTTACAGTTGATCAAACAAGAGAAATTTATGAAACTGCCTATGATTTAGGGTGCAAAGGAGTAACAATCTATAGAGATCAAAGCAGAACAGAACAAGTTTTATCAATCTCAGCTGATACAGAGAAGAAGAATGTTGAATCATCTCAAAAAACTTCTAAAAAAGTACCAGAACCACCAAAAGTTAATAAAGAAGAGCTCATTCATGGTTCAGGAGTTGGGAATATTTGTCCTTCTTGTAAAGAAGGAGTTATGGTAAAAATTGGGGGTTGCACTCAGTGTTCAAAAAACTGTGGTTTTACAGGCAGCTGTGACATGAAATGATCATGTAATTTGAGATGAAAAAAACGAATTCAAACAAAACAATTTCAAAAATATACACTTTTTCAGGAGATGAAGGATTTACAAGTACTCTAAAAGGTGATTCTCTTTCTAAAGATCATTGTTTAATAGAGGTGCATGGAGACATAGATGCTCTTCAGGCCATTATTGATAAGTTAATTGCTTATTCAAATTATAGCTCTATACTAGAAACACAAAAAACAATGCTCTTCAGAGTACAACTTCTCCTTTGGCAGTTGGGTGGAGAGTTATCACAAAGAGGTGTTGGAGGATTAGTTAAACAACCAATAGATAATTCTGATATTATAGATTTAGAAAGAACAATAGATTCTTTTGATTTAAAACTTGATTCTTTTCAGCGCTTTACTCATTTAATAGCTATAGATATTAATGAAACAAGAGTTAGAACTAGAAAACTTGAAAGAACTTTAACTCATTATTTAAGGGCTGATAGGATTAGATCGCAAGTTTATAAGTATATTAACAGATTGAGTGATTATTTTTTTGCTTTAGCAGTTGTAATAGAGCAAGAAGGTAAATAAATTTGTCGATAATTTTTTATAGTGAATAATTTTTTTAGTTTCTATGAGACAAGCAGTAATTCTTGCAGGAGGTAAAGGGATACGTATGCTTCCATTAACAAAGTATGTTCCTAAACCTATGATTAAAATAAATAATAAACCTTTTTTATGGTATCTTCTTAAAAATCTTGAGAAAGCAAAGTATGAAAGAGTGTTGTTAGTAGTAGGTCATAAAAAAAATGTTGCAGAAGAATTTTTTATGAATACTAATTTTAAATTTGAAAAAGAAGTTATACATCAATCAAAAAGATTAGGAACAGGTCATGCTATTAAAATAGTTGAAAAAAGTATTAAAAATAATTTCGTTGTTATAATGGGAGATAACTTGTATTCTGAAAAAGATTTAAAAGATATTAAGTGGGATAATAATTTTAGTTATGTTTTTGCTGTTAAACATAAGCATCCTGAAAGGTTTGGAGTGTTAAGAACTAAAGGAGATTATTTAATTGAAATACAGGAGAAACCTGAAATTCCTCCAACGAACTTAATAAATTCTGGATTGTACAAATTTACTCCAGAGATATTCTGTGCCTTGAAGAAAATCAAAAAATCAAAGAGAGGAGAATATGAACTAACTGCAGCAATATCTCTTTTAGCAGAGGACAAAAAAGTTAAAGTTGAACAAATACATGATTATTGGATTGATTTAGGAAGACTTGAAGATGTGCCAAAAGTTTCTGAATCTGTAAAAAAGAATTTCTAAAAATTTAAAAACAACGCTTCTTTTGGAGTTGTATGAAAGAAGAAGTTTGTGCATTGGATCTTTTGTATTTAGTAAAAGAGTTTCAAGATTTAACAGAATCAAGGGTAGATAAGATTTTTCAGAAAGAAAGAGATTTTTTGATAACAACACATGTTGTTGGTAAAGGTAAAAAGTTTATTAGGATTACTCCTCGTAACATTTATCTTACTGAGCACAAGGAGACTTATCCTGATAAAATATTAGGTTTTTGTAGTTTTTTGAGAAAAAAGTTATCAGGATCAGTTATAAAAAATATCTCTCAAAAAAACTTTGAGAGAATAATAACAATTACTTTTGAAAAGAAAGATTTGAAATATTTTATGATTATAGAATTGTTCAGCAACGGAAATCTAATTTTGTGTGATAATAATTATAAAATTATTAGTGCTCTAGAAAGTCATAAATGGAAAGATAGGATTGTTAGGGGTGGAATAACTTATGAATTTCCTCCAGAACAGATAAAC
>JAHJDK010000151.1 GCA_018812505.1 Nanobdellota archaeon
ACGGTTCCCATATCACTGTAGCAACTCTATTTCCGTACACTATTGTTGGCGTTGGGTTGAAGTACTCTTCAGGTATATATCTATAATTAGTTGTTTTTTTATTGTAAGTGAATTTAGCTTTTTCACTTGTTAGCAAACGTTCGTTCATGCCTGCTTTTTTTTCTTTCTTGAAAAATTGTTCCATTAGTATTGGAAATCTTTCTTTGAACTTTGTTTCGTCAACTCCGAATCCAACCATGTCTACTCCTACTCTTAGATAATCGTTTAGTAATGTTTTAAAGCCTTCCTTTCCTTTGTAGACTTCGACTTTTATTTCTTCTCTTTCGAATTCTGTTAGCTTTATGAGTTCTGGCAGTGCTTCTTTGATGTTGTCTTCTTTTTCCTTGACAAAACTCAGTAGTTTATCAGGATGTGCTGCTTTAAAATATTTTACTTTGTTTTTAATTACATAACTGGCCAATCCTTTGTTTAATAATTTCTCGACAAAGTCGTATATAGTAGTCCTATGTAGATTTGTTTCCTCTTTGATATTGCTTACAGGGGACACTCCTAGTTTTAATAATGCTAAATATACTTTTATTTCTCCATCGCTTAGTCCTATTTGTTTGAGTGTTTCTTCTTTATTCATATGCTTGTTAATGCTTTATAGTATATAAATATTGTTGTCGGAAAAACGACAACCAATATTTAAATAGTATAATCACTATTAAGTAGTAAACAAACACATAGATGTTTGTAAAAAGAGGTAAACAAAATGAATGAAAGTATAGATATAGGACCTGTAGGAAATTCTGATAATATTCAGGATATATTAAGTGATCATAGAGGTGATGATGGATTACCAAGAAAGATGCCAGAATGTATAACTTTTGATGATTTACAAAGAGATTACAAACCAAAAAAAACATCAACTGAAAAGAGTTATAAGACAACTATAGAGAATTGGATTCCAGGATATGGGTTATATAAAAATATTAGAGCATCATTTAAAGGTGAATCTAATATTGCTAGTGATTCAGGAACTCTTGCTTTTGTACATTCTCTTTACCACATACTAACCCTTACAGCAATAGGTTATACGATGGTAAAATTAATTAGTTAGATTATCACAGAGGTAAACAAAAATGAAAAAAAATGAATATATTGGATGGGACTTAACAGGTTGTATAATCAGTCCAGAAACTATTTCAACAAAGAGTGGTCTTGAAGTAAGTCTTAATGACTTTCCAAAACCAAAACATCTTAATGATAATTTAGATGTTATTAGGTCTAATGCTATTAAACAATCCTTAAAGGGAGAATTTGGTGAAGATGTAAATGTTCATTGGAAAAGACTTCTTGATTCATTTGTTGAGGATTATGTAAGAACTTCAAAAAGCCAAGGTGAAGATTTAGCTTTAGCAAAATTCTTATGGTCAATTGATAATAATTATGGAGTTTCTTTTGAAAACTATGAAATAGGAACTAAAAATTTGTTTGAAAGTGGATTCGTAAGAACTGAAGTTCTTGACGCGATGGCAGAACTAAACAGTCTTGGAAAGAAAAATATAATTGTTACAAAAAATGATATTAAAGATGTTGGAGGATTTGTAAATGTAGTAAATAAACATTATGGAGGCACAATTATTGATAATTATACAGGCAGCATGATGTCTTCCTGTATCTCAGACATTTTTTCTGGGCGTGATTTAATGATTATGGCAGATCAAACTGGAGAATTATATGTTGAAGGTATACCTTTTGGAATAACGCGTATGTTAAAAAAAGATGCTGTAAAAAAAATACTTGGAAAGGGAGTTCTTACAGGTTTTGTTACAGACAACGGAGATAAGAATATTCGAGAAGATGTTATTAAGAATGGAGGCTCGGTGGTAATCATAAAGAATGAAATACCTTATGAACTATTAGACCATTATTTCCAACTAACTGCAGATCAAACTGGTAATTATCAACAAAAAACGCTTGCAGATGGTGTTTACAATGATGTTTTGAAATATGATTCAAGATTGACAGAAGAATTGGTGAAAATTCTAGCTTAATTTTTTTTTAGTTAGTGAAAAGGAGGTTGAAAATGATACTAAAAGGACTTGGAGTCAGTCAAGGAATTGTTAAAGGTAAAGTTAAGATAATCAAAAGCACTTCTGACCATTCAAACTTTGAAGAAGGTGATATCTTGGTTACAAGAATCACTGACCCAACGATGGTTATGCTAATGAATAAAGCAGCAGGAATAATTTGTGATATTGGTGGGGTAACTTCCCATCCTTCAATTATCAGTCGAGAGTTAGGTATTCCTTGTGTTGTAGCCACTAAAAACGCAACACAGAAGCTAAAAGATGGTGATATTGTGAAAATGAATGGAAGGTCAGGACATATATCTAGGGGTGAGAAAAATGAGTTTGATTGATGATTATGTAGATTCAATGATGAGTGGTTTGGGAAGTATGGACTTAACGACTTTAGAGCCTATTGACTGTTTTGACATATGTCCTTTATACGCAAAAGAAGGTGTTGATAGGGTTTTGAGAATAATAAAAAAGTCTAAGTTTCACAATAAAAAGAAATTAGCAAAGAAACTGTTTACTCCTAGTGCTATAAGAATTGAATTATTGCTTTTACTTATTAAGGCAAAAATAGCTAAAAAAAGTCAAGAAGATTTAATGAAAATTGCTAATTTTTATAATTCACTTTTAATAGCTTGGTGTTTGGAAGATCCGTATGCGAAGAATGGTAAGAATATTATTCATACTAAACAAGAAATAAGTAAATTTCTTACTCATTTAAAAATTGCAAATCCTGATATTGCTAGACGATTAGGAAAACTAACTGCTGCTTGTTATCATTTAAGTTATAGTTTATACTCTGATATAAATCCTCAGATTTGTTATGAAAACTTTGGACCATATGATGTTTCAGATGTTTTTGGAAAAGGTCATATAATGACTATTAAACAGTTTCATGAGTTAAAACCACGAAGGCTTTTAGGAGATAAAGTGAATGATATTCCTTGTAAAAAAATAAGAGTCTATTGTGTTTATAAAGATGTGAATTTTACATTAGATGCGTTGTCGCATGCAATTTATGATGGAGACACCATTAATGGTTTAAAGTATTATGCTCTTGATATTGATGGTGCATTAGTTAAAAATCTTAATAAAGTTGATTTTTTATCTGAAAAAATAGCTGGAGAATCAGTTAAGTTGTGGGATGAATTAACAAGCTTAGATTTTGAAAATTCCAAAATTAGATATCTTTTTCAACGTTGTTATAATTATGTTTACCTCTGTGATGAGATTGGAATTGATTGGAAACCTTCAAATGATATGTTAAAAGCAGTAAAAAATAGAAACTTAGTAAACAATTTTTGGTCAAAATTTAAAGATCAACAAAAGAAACTTGATTTTTTACGAGTGTTAATTGATCCTAGAATTGAAATTTTACCTAAGTTAAATAAGCAAAAACAACAAAAATGAGTTGTTTGAGCTTTTGAAAACATATTTTTTTCCAAAAAGTTTATATACTTTTCAATTCTTTACAGTGTTTGAGGGGTGCTTATGGCAGATCACGGACATGATATTCATTATATTTTGATAGTTTCGATTATAGCTTTTTTTGTTGTGACTTTGTCTGTTGGTCAGCTTAATGGTGGTATAACTGCTAATGTTGTTGACGCTGATTATTCTCATGGTGAAGGTTTGCTTGTTAATTTCTTGAGGGTTACTGCTAGGAATGCTGAGCTTCGATATGTTAATTCAAAAGTTATAGAACCTGTTGATGTTGATACTGCTAAATTTTCTTGGAAGAATGTTTTTAGTCTGAGTTCTGAGAGGGGTAATATTGGTGGTCAGGCAGTTGCAACTCCTGTTTCTAAGTCTGTTGTTGAGTCTAAACCTTTGGATTGTTGGTGGATTAATTTGGATAATGAGCGTTTTAATCGTTTGAAGGCTTTGAGTGGTGATTCTGCTTGTAGGCTTGAGGGTTATGATTCTTGTATGATGACTAATAATATTAGAACTACTACTTATTTTGCTTCTAGTGATGGTTCTTGTAAGCAGATGGTTTTTAAGGATTTGTCTAACAACTTTAATAATTGTGATGAGCGAATTCACACTGTTAGTACTGATTGTTTTTCTGAATCAAGAGATTTGTTAGAATCAGAATACACAACTGTTTTTTGTTGTTCTTAATTAGTTTTTTAGAGTCTTCCTTTTGACAGGTATTCTTCTATATCTTCATTCGTCATGTGTTTTTTCTTTGTGAATGATTTGTTAAACTTTTTGTGTCGTCTTAAAATGTAAAATCCACATATTAATCCAACAGTCATTCCTACTAGGTGTGCTATGTTTCCTGTTCCTGATGGAAAGAATATTCCTCCTATATCCATTAGTGCCCATACTATTCCTGCCATCCAGAATGGCATTGGTATTGCGAATAAGAATATAACTCTTAGGTTTGGCATTAATACTATTAGTGTTGCTAGCACTCCCATTATTGCACCGCTCGCTCCTAATGCTGCGTTGTAGAAAAAGCTTGATATTGCTGCTGCAACTATTCCTGCTGTAAAGTATAGAAATAGGAATCTTTTTGATCCTATCTTTCTTTCCAGTAGTCCTCCAAATAAGACTAATGCGTACATGTTAAACAATATGTGGCCTATTCCTCCATGCATAAACATGTGTGTTATTAATATCCATGGTCTTGTTATAACATCGCTTGATATTAGCATGAATTGTGTTGTAAATCCTGGTATTATGGATTGTAGTATGAATGCTGCAACGTTTATTATTGCAATTATTGAGACTGCACTTTTTTGTTTGAAGTTCATTATTATTTATTGTTGGGTTTCTTTTTTTAAATTTTTGTAATGTTTTGTCTGTTTTTTCCCTAGTTTTTCCCATACCAAAATATTTATATACTAGCTAATACAAAAATATAATAAATACTGCTTTGTTATAAAGCTAAAATAAATAAAAATAAGCTTTTTTGAGCTTCTTTAAGTAAAAAAGAGCTAAAACAAGTGTTTAAGCTTAATAACAAACAAAAAACGTACGGTGACTGAAAATAATTCCTGGCAGAGCAGAATTTATAGAATTCTTAATGAATAATCCTAATCAAACCTATACATCAATCTCAAAACACTTTGAAATAGAAATGGGAACTGTTAGAGACTTAATTAAGATGTATCGTGAAACTCTTACAATAGCAAAGATAGGCACTGCCTTGATGGTGAATGTGAAGAATGCAAGTTAAAAAGAAAGTAGGACTAGGTATAATCATGTTTTTAGTAGTTATTATAATAGTCCAAGCGGCGATAACAAATATTGTAACATATAGTCCACCAGGATTGTCAAGCACCAACTGGACAAACGCAACAAATAACACAATACCATTCACATTTAAATATGTAGGAAATGAAACCCAAGTAAATTGTACGCTCTACATAGACCAGACAAAGTACGGAACAAATAGAACAGTGCAAAATGATACTAATGTAACATTCTATGCAAATAACACTATAAGTCAAGGAGCTCACACATGGAATATAACTTGTGATGATGGGCATGAAAATAAGAGTTCAATACAAAGAGAAATAAACATAGACCGTGAAGATCCCTCAGTTTTATTGATACAGCAACCAAACGGAACAACAAGTTTGGATAAAAATATATTCAACTTCACATATAATGTTACAGATAACTATGCTGTAACATTAATCTGTACATTGTACTTGTCACCGATAGAGTACTTCTTTGGTTCACTTATAGGACCAAATCTAAATGAAACAGACGCTTCAGTGCCAGAAGGAGCAATAAGCAATTTCACAAACAAATTATTGGATGATGATGAATATACTTGGAGAATCACGTGTGCTGATGAAGCAGGAAATGAAGAAAACTCAGAGATTAGAACCTTAACAGTTGACGTCGCTCCAAACAAACCAATAATAGGCATATTGCCAACAGTGACTAATGAAGCAAGATTATCAGTTGTAGGATATGTTAACAGAGCACAATCAAACGTGACAGTATACGCGACACAACAAGGAAACACAAGGTATAATAGCACTATAACACTAGAAACTTCAACATTAAACGAAACAGTAGAAGTCGGAGCTCCAGGAGAAAATAGTTCTTACTTCTACCTAAACAGGAGTGCTTATTCAAATGATGAAATTGCAACAAGTTCATACTTAGAGTTTGGAGGACATAACAGGACAAACTACTTGAGATATGATGTGATAGGAATAAATTTTGCTGATGCAAACTACTTCCGTGTAAACATCTCACCAAACTTAGAAAGCAATATAACAAGAGGAGAAACTATTAGAGTTTATAACAGCACAAAACCAACAGGATGGTTCAACAACACTGTGAGTTTGATGTCAGGCAATAACAGTATAACTGTACTAGCTTCAAGATTAGGAACAAATGGAGAACCATCAGATATATACACTGTATATTATGACAATCTAGTGCCAACAATAAACTTAACATTAGTAACTAATTATTCAACAAACAATCCATCAATAAACTTTACAATAACAGATGATTATGCACTAAATATTTCAACCATAGTTGCAAACCTTTCAGCAACCTTATACAGATATGAAAACCTAACTTGTTCAGAAACTGCAAGTGTGTTGACCTGTTCAATATCAGAAACAATAAGTAATGGATACTACAACTTAAGCGTTACTGCAAAAGATCTATTTGACCAAACAAACACTAGTGAAACAAAAACTATTTTGGTAAATGGACAAGCACCAACCATTACTTTAGATAAACCTATAAATAACTATTTAGAGGAATTGACAAATAATCAGACATTCAACTTCACAGTAAATGACCTGTTTGACAACAATACGATTAACTGTTCATTATATTTAAATGATGCAATAAACCAGACAAATCAGACAACACACAATGGAACCGAAACAATATTCTCAGTGAGTAACTTAGAAGATGGAAGCTATAACTGGTATGTGAAATGCGAAAACAATGTTGGAAGAACAAACCAAACTGAGACAAGAACCTTGATAGTGAAAAACACTCCTGACAAGCCAGTATTTAAAACAACTCCTGTAGTAACAAGAGATAACACACTAGACATAATTGGATATGTGAATAAGTCAGACACAATCTTGAACATAACAGTTACACAAGGAAATTGGTTCCCAAACGCGACAACCAGAACAACCAATGTTTCATCAAGGTATCTAGGACAAGGAGTTGTCGGAAAACAATCATTAACAGCAGGAACAACACAAATATATGTTAACAGACAATACAATTCCATAATAACAAATGGTTCTTGGATAGAATTTGCAAATCACCATAGTGAAAACTTTGAAAGATATAACATTACAAGCAAACAAGTCTATGACCAAACCTATTTACTAGTAAGAATAACACCTGCACTCAACTCAAACGTTTCACAAGGAGAAGCATTCAAAGTATACAACTCCTCATTGCCAAGTGGATGGTTTAACATAACAATAAACAATATGTTATTCAGAGGAAACAATAACATAACCATATTTGGAACAAGATGGGACTTAACAGGATTGTCAAACAAGATAGCAATATTCTATGACAATGAAACACCAGCAATCAACTCTTCAAAAACAATGTTGAATGCAACAACCACCACTCCGCTAATAAATTTTACACTAACAGACAATTATGCATTAAACATGTCAACTTTGTTGGTGAAAATAAGAAACAAAAGAACAGGAGGAATGCCAATTTATAACACCAGCAACATGTCTTGTTCAGGGTCTGCAACTCAACAAACATGTGGCTTCCGACCAATACTGCAAGATGACAATTACAGCATAAACATAACAGTATATGACCTTTTAGGACATAAGATAGAAGACTATATACCTAGTTTATTCTTGAAAACAATAGTGCAGAGAGTTTCAACAGTGAACGATAACGGTGTAACATCAGGAACAAGATGGATTAGAGTCAACTGGACAAACTCAACAGATCTATACTTGCATCACTACGAACTTGCAGTTGGAACAGAAGCATATCCAGCATCAGGATACAACAGCTTGAGAACATGGTATAATGTGGGAATAAAGAACTATGAATACGCTGAATGGAACATGAGCTACGGAGGAATATACTACTTCAGCGTCAAACCAGTAGACTTATTTGGAAATAGTGGAAATGTCACCAGCAGCAATGGAATAATACTAGAGGATAACAGCACACCCGCTTATGGAGGTATAACCTTACAAGGAACAAATAATAACAATGCATGGACTAATAGAGATGAAGAGCTAAGAGCTAATTGGAGTTTCACAGATCCACAAACAGGCATAAGTCAATATGAATATGCGATAGGAACAACAAAGTATCCAATACCTGGATGGGATGGCATAAAAGGAGTAACACAAGTACTAACAAATGATGTTACAGCAGCCAATCTCTCACTAATAAACAATAACTCTTATTACTTCAGCGTTAGAGCTAGAAACAACTACTCATATGGTTACGGATGGAGCGACTGGTACAGCAGCCCTAGTCCAATAACAGTGGATACAGAAGCACCAGCAGGTGGAAGAATATACTACAAACCTGGAATATACACTGGAACATCAATAGATATAGAATACAGCACAGGAGAAGACAATATCTCAGGACTTGACCGTACATTGCTAATGATGGCAACAGCAGACTTAGATCCAGGAAACGGAGGAACATGTGGACCATACGCAAGCTACAACGCTGTGAAAACTATAATACCTATAAATAATCCTTCACCTTACTCATACACCAACTTGCAAAGTGGAAAATGTTACAGATTTGCATTATATGTATGGGACTTAGCAGGCAACCTTAAAGAATATCATCTAGGAAATGAAATTTACAATGTTAGCGTTGATCAGACACCACCAAATGCGTTCATAGTTAATGATACTAGCTATGTCACAGCAGACACAACACTAAGCTTCACATGGGGATCATCAGAAGATTTAGAATCAGGAATCTCACACTACCAATACATGCTAGAAGATGGAGAAGGAAAAATAATCAAGAATTGGACTACCACTAGTTTAACAACTGTGTCCCTGCAAAACCTGAACTTAACAGATGAACACACATACTATCTAAGAGTAAGAGCATGGAACAATCTTGGAATGTATACAAACAGTTCAAGTGATGGAATAACCTATCTGGACTTATCAGTGCCAGACGCCTTAACAGTTGTGAGTGTAAGCAACGATACAAATTCTGCAGATGGATGGCTAGACTTGAGTAGTTCAACAAATGTTATAGTTAACTTGACAGGTGAATCAGGATTGTCATGTGTATGGTCTTACCATGATATAGCATACACCCAACAAAGCAATGCGACAAACTATTCTTGGACTTGTAATGAGATGATCGCAGGATTATACACATGTAATATATCAAGTATAACAGAGGAAATCTGGAACTTGCACGTGACTTGCAGAGATGCTGCCGGAAACAAACAAACACAAACCCAGAACACAGACTTTACAATAACAAAGGAATATGAAGCACCACAGATAAGCATTACAAATCCAGAAAACAACTCGATAGTAAATGGAGTTATAACAGCAAGTGCAAATATATGGGATGTTTCAAACTACACAGCAACCTACAAACTCAGGAAAACAATGGATAACAGTTTAGCAAGTAGTGGAACAATCAATAACTCGAACAGCATAACAATCGACACCACAAACATGGCAGGAGAATACTACTTTACAATACAAGCAACAGACTACTACAACCACACAAATAACGAGTCAATATACTTTATAGTAGATAACAACGCACCAACAGTAAATATAGTATTAGCAAATAATTACTACAACAGAAACTTTAACTTTACACTATTTGCAACACTCTTCACGAATTTAACATACAACATAACCAACAGTACAGGAGTGCTGATAATAAACCAAACCTGGAACTATGCATCAATGCAGAACAAAACTGAAAAATTGTTGAATGCAAGCGTTACAGCGTTGAAAGAAGGAGTTTACACAATAAAAGCAACTGCTATAGACAACGAGTCAAACATTAGAATAGATACAGAAACATTTATTGTAGATAAAACACTGCCATTGTACAAGACGCCAACAGTTTCACCAACCGCACCAATATATGAAAACGAAACCATAACACTATACTTGAACTGGAAAGAACAAATATCACTGGCAAACGTGTGGGTAACACACACAGGAAACGGTTCGTTAGTGAACTACAATGCAACAGCAACAACTCCAGGATCACAAATATATGAAGACTACACAAGATACAAAGTAGAGATACCTTCATACATGACCAGCGTAGGAGAATTAATAAATTATACTTGGCACGCAATAGACAGTGCAGGAAACCAAAACAACCTGTCAAACAGAAATATAACAATAACTAACAGACTAGCAAGTATAACTACAAACAATCTAACTAATGCATGGCAAAACGTGTCATACAAAAAATTCCTGTACTACACAGATTTAGATAGCCACAACCTATCAGAAATAAATTGTTATGCAGACAGCACAAGTATTGCAAAAGGAATAAACATAACCAAGCAAAGTACAACAATATGTTTATTAGCGTGGACTCCAAATTCAACTTATGTAGGAACGAATAACATAACAGTGTTTTTGAATGACTCATACAATGTTGTAAACAGGACATTAAGTCTTACTGTGCTACCAACAACTCTGCAAATAAATAGTGTGAACAGCAGCCACACAGTCACATTTGATTATATAGTAAGTGGAGAAAGTATATTATCAACAACCAATAGTCAAGTAACACTTCCAACATCTAATTTATACACTATAAATGTGAGAGTTGGCAACCTAAAAGTGAGTACCACAAATTTCAACTTGACAAACAACCTAGAAGTATTCTTCCAATTATTAAACAACAACACTATAGACAACAACAACACAAACATAGGACCAACAAGAAGGTACAAGCCATTAGAAGCGTACGCTTTCAGCATTAACTCAACACACAACAAAAGCTATACTGTCTCATTCAACTATTCAGTATATGGAGTTTCAAACCCAAGCAATTTGGTAATATTCAAATTCTCATATGACGAAGAAAATGATGTGATAAACTACTCTAATCAACAAGCAGTAACGACAACAGTTAACACTGCAACAAAACTTGTTTATACAACAGTATCAAACTTTTCAGTATTCATACTAGGGTATGATAGTACTGGAAGCCAAAGCCCAAGTGACTATGTTAGTCCAGGAGGCAGTAGCAGCTCTTCAAGCAGTAGAAGTAGTGGATCATCATTCTACATGCCAACACCAACGTGTAATGATAACATTTCAAACCAAGGAGAAGTAGGTGTTGACTGTGGAGGACCATGCTCACCATGCAAGTCTTGTCATGACAGAATACAAAATCAAGGAGAAAAAGGTGTTGATTGTGGAGGTCCTTGTTTGCAATGTTTAGTGCCAACATGTACAGACGGCAAAAAGAATGATGGAGAAATAGGTGTTGATTGCGGAGGTCCATGTTTACCATGTCCAGGATGTAGTAACAAATATTGGGATGAAGGAGAAGAAAGAATGGATTGTGGAGGAGTTTGCCCTAATGAGTGTGAAGTGGTAATAGTTGAGAAAGAAGTAGAAAAGATAGTTGAAAAACCAGTCAAAGAAGCACCAACTTATGTATGGCTAATTATGATAATAGTAGCACTATTTGGAGGTGTAGCAGCTCTGTGGATATACAACAAAGAAGAAAAAGTGATTGATGAAGCAAATACTAGAGCAGCAACAGAAGAACAAGAGTTAACAGAACTAAAAGAAGAAGAAAGAGACGTGATGAGCAGGTATATCTATAACTACTTATCGCAAGGACTGAGAGAAGAGCAGATAAAAACGCAGTTGATAACAGGCGGATTCAAAGAGTTACATGTTGACGCTGTAATGGCATCAGTGATGAGAGACCAAAAAATATTGGAAGTGCAGGATTACATAGGCAATTATACAAAACAAGGTTACAACATAGATGAATTAAAAGAGTGGATACTAAACCAAGGAATCGACAGAGACATACTAGAAGAAGCTATCAACAGGACAAACCAAAATAAGAGTTTACAAGGACAATAAAAATGCACCTCCAACCACATTTAAACATAGAGTATTTTCTAAAGAAAGAGATAAATGAACTATATGTAACTCATGCTTTGAAATCATTCGCAATATCAACAATATCCATTTTTTTGCCAATATTTTTTCTGAAAAAAGGATATTCCTTACAAGAAGTAATGATATACTTTTTGATACACTCAATTTTTGCAACAATTTTTTGTTATACAGCTCTGAGATTCACCTCAAAAAAAGGAGTAACTCACAGCATGGTGTTAAGCATACCATTCTTCATAGTTTTTTTCATGGGGCTTTACAACATGGAATTTCTTTTTGGATACTTTGATAGGATATTGTTAATGATATTATTAGCATTAATCATAACAATAGCTGAAGCACATTACTGGATGGCTTTTCACGTTGACTTCGCAAGATTCTCAGATAACAATAAAACCTCCAGCCAGATTGGATTAGTACAATCATTAGGGGTTATATTTTCAATAGTAGGACCATTGTTTGGAGCGTTAGTGATAAGCTTTGCATCCTTTGAAACACTGTTTTTAATAGTAACCATTGTGCTCATCATTTCAGTTGTTCCAATGTTCTTCTCAAAAGAAACACACGAGCCTTTTGAATTTGAGATAAAAAGAGTTTTTTCAAGCAAAGAATTCAAACATAACTGGCCATTCTTCGCAGAAGGAATAAGAGATTACGGTGCAAGGATATTCTGGCCAATACTACTTTATATGCTAGCAATAAATATTAAGGAACTAGGAGGAATATTTACGCTTTCAAATGCAGTATTGGCGGTATTCACATTTTATGTAGGTAAAAAAATAACTGAAGGCAATAAAAGAAGAATACTAAAAACAGGTGCAATAACCCATTCAATAACTCTGGTTATAAGATCATTTTTAAGATCAATATCATTCATAGCATTTGTACAAGGATTCGGAGCATTAACCTTTTCAATGTTAAACATACCATTTCATTTAATATTCTACCAGAACTCAAAAAACAAAGGGATAAGTCAGATTGTATACACCAGAGATTTATACTTAAATATTGCGAGATTCATAGCCACCGCTTTACTGATTATCTTATTATTCTTCATTAAACCAGTAGCTGCTTTGACAACAATGATAATAATAGGAGGATTATTCGCACTCTTTATGACTTGGATAAAGGATGAACTCTAGTTTTCTATACCTGTTAAAAATCTATTTTTCTTTACAATAATGTTTATATAGGTATAAGCTTTTTTAATTCTATGCCGAAAACAAAATTTATAGTGTTTACCGGTGGAGTTCTATCTGGTTTAGGTAAAGGAGTCGCATCAGCAAGCGTTGGTGGATTATTATCTTCTAATTATAAGGTTATACCGATAAAATGTGATGGATACTTAAATGTTGATCCAGGAACTATGAATCCTGTTGAGCATGGAGAAGTGTTTGTTCTGGATGATGGTGCAGAAGTTGACATGGATTTTGGTCATTATGAAAGATTCATAGGTGTTACCTGCAAATCAGAGTGGAACCTTACGATGGGTAAGGTATTTGATTGTGTTAGAAAAAAAGAACGAAGAGGAGACTACCTTGGAAAAACAGTGCAATACATACCGCATGTAACAGACATGATTAAAGATTGGTGGAAGAAAGTTGCAAAGAAAGAAAATGCAGACATAGTATTGATAGAGATTGGAGGAACTATTGGAGACATAGAAAACGAGTTGTATGTTGAAGCTGCAAGACAATTAAAAGATGATGTTGGCTGTAAAAATGTGATGTACGCCCATTTAACTTATATACCTGTACCTCATGGTGTTAACGAACAGAAAAGCAAGCCAACACAGCAAAGCGTTAATCTGTTGAGACAAAGAGGTATATCTCCTGATTTGATAATAGGCAGATGCGAAGAGCTTTTGACAGACAAGATAAAAGAGAAGATAGCAACTTTTTGCAATGTGAAAAAAGAAGCAGTTATATCAGGAGTTGATGTTGATAATGTTTACAAGATACCAATGACATTTGAAGATGAAGGGGTTGAGAAAATACTAAATAAAAGACTCAAAATAAAGACAAAGCCTTTATCTAGAAAGTGGCGGACACTTGTAAAAAACATGGATGAAGCAAAGAAACAAGTAAACATTGCTATCTGTGGAAAATACACGAAACTTGAGGATTCCTACGCAAGTGTTGTTGAAGCTCTGGGACATTCTGCAGCACATTTAAATTGCAAGATGAACATATCATTTGTAGAAACCTCCAGTAAACAAGATTTATCCAAAGCATTGAAAGATGTTGATGGCGTGATAGTGCCAGGAGGATTTGGAAGTAGGGGTGTGGAAGGAAAGATTAACATCATAAGATACTGCCGTGAAAATAACATACCATTCTTAGGAATATGCTATGGCATGCAGTTGGCAGTTGCAGAGTTCTCAAGAAATGTTTGCGGCTTGAAAGATGCTAACAGCACAGAGATAAATCCAAAAACAAAACACCCTGTTATTGACATTCTGCCAGAACAGAAAGAAGTGATTGAGAAAGGCGGAACCATGAGACTAGGAGCATATCCTGCGCTGCTAAAGAAAGGAAGCAAGATATACCAGTTGTACAAGAGTGAAAAAGTATTTGAAAGACACAGGCACAGATATGAAGTTAATCCTGTTTATCACAAGATACTGGAGAAGAATGGATTGCTGCTGGTAGGGATGTCTCCGAATAACAGATTAGCAGAATTTATTGAATTCAAATATCACAAATACTTTGTTGGATGCCAAGGACATCCTGAGTTGAAAAGTAGTTTGTTAAAACCTGCGCCATTATTCTACGGTTTGGTGAAATCTGCTTGTGAAGGAAAAAAGTGATAGTTTGTTATTTATAGATTTTATTAACAAAAAGCACAATACCTTGTCCTTTAGGTCAAGGATGTAGTGCTTTTTGGAATGCTCAAAAACAAAGTTTTTGGCATACAACAACAAAGTTGTTGTTAATCCCAAAATTAGATTTTCAAAGGAATTGCTGTGAATACCGCATCCTTTAGGTTGCGGATAAGCAATTCCATCGAATTTTGTTATTATGATGATCAAAATCTTCTAAAACTACAATTTTGTTATCTTCATCAACTGAAAAAAGTAGAACAAAATTTTTGTCTATATGTACTCTCTTCCAATTATTCAAAGGAGTTCTTAAGTTTTTATACCTGTGAGGATTAAGTAATATTTCTTCTGTTTTTTTGGTTATTATTTCTATTTGCTTCTTGTTTTTCTTTCTAAGTTTTCTTAATAGAAACAGTGATTTACAGATTTGTGCTTTCAATAAGTTTCAAAAGGGCAATTACAATCTCTCTGTTGTGCAATCTTGTTTCATTTATGTTGGGATTGCTGATATTCTAACAATTCAAAAGCCTAAAGCTTTTTGATAATATCAAAAAATTTTCAATTTTTGGGATTCCCAGAAAACAGGATTTTTCTGATAATGCCTTTGTTTGCATCAACTTCCACTAAATCTCCGTTCTTGAAAATCTTGGTTGAGTTAACTGCTTGAATGATGCAAGGAATGTTTAGCTCTCTGCTGACAATAGATGCATGTGAAAGTATACCTCCTTGCTCTGCAACTATGGCTGATGCTTTTTCGCATAGTATCATCACGTCAGGACTGGTTGTTTCTGCAATTAATATATCTCCTTTTTTCATTATAGAATTTATTCTTCCAATGGATTCATAGTCATCCAATAAAGGGCAAATAACAACTCTTCCTTTAGATAGTCCTTTATTTGCAATGACTCCTTTTACAAAATTTGTGTCTTCTGTTTTCACAAACTTTTTGTAGAGCTTTAACGAATCTTTATGAGAGTGTTTAATCAATTTTTTATTTTCTATTCTCGCGCTATAACAGATTTTTCTTTGTTCTATTAGTTCTTTTTTAACGTTTTTATCTTCAAATAGACTTATAATTTCATCAATGAACAAATACTTTGCATCGACGGAGAATTTCTTTGAGATATAAGTAAGAATGTTTTCAAAAACACCTCCTTTAAAGAAGTAAGCATTCATTATCTTTCTTGCTTCAAATTTAAACTCTGCTAAATAGTTTAAATTAGCAATTGCATCTTTATTGTTTTCTTTCTTCACATGCTCAAATGCAGGTTCAATGTGAGGTGATTCCAAAAAACCGTAATAATGCCATAGCTTGCCAATTATTGAAAGATCTTTTATGAACTCCTCTTTAGTTATCGATGAAGGAATATTCTTGTATTTTGGCAAAATATATTTCTGTACTAATTCAATGTACTTTTTAAATTCATTAAAGTACTGGGTGTATTTTTCCTTATTGCTGAAGAGATCTATTCCTGCTTTATGACAATCTTTTTCTGCTTCTAAATTGTAAAAACTATTGAAATCTTTTTTAGTGTTTATCAGCAGGACATTCGCTTTTCCAAGAGACCCCCTCATAATACATTCTGAATTCAGGCATGTCAAAGGAATTGAGGAAAAAAATTTTCTGTAGTCTATTGGATTTAATGATTTCATTCGTACATGTCCAGTATTTCAACAACTCTTTCTTGGACTCCATGCCAGATATTCTTTGTTGTTTCTATGTGTTTTTCAATACCATATCCGTATGGATCCTTTATATCTGTCTCAGTTAGAGTTGTTAAGATGTCAGGCAGTTCAATGTGCTGGTCATTATATACATTTTTGATACTGTTTACATGTTTATCTTGCATACAGTAAATCGCATCTATACTCTCATTTGGAGTGAATTGGTTCCTAACGCTGTTTATATTTATGGGATTAAAGCCAAACATTTGAAGTATGTTGTTCCTAAATTGTCTGTCAATGCCTAATGCTTTGTCTGTAACCAAGAAGTACGCTTGTTTTATCGATTCAATGTCATTTTCTAGAGATAAGTCTCTTATCATTGACTGCTCATCTTCTGAAAATATGTGTTTTATATCTTGGTTCAACCCAATTTTGGAATAAGTCAACAAATCTTCTTTTGACATATTTCCGAATCTATAATCATTTACTGCCACGCCTGCGGAACTCGCTTTGTATTTTTGGCTTACGTTGTTCAATTCGAAAAAAATGTTCATAAAAAATTCTGCTTGCTTTGACCTGTTTGAATTTCCTGAACAAATGTTCATGACGATTATTTCATTTTTCATTGCCTTAGACAAGGATACTACACACTTTGTGTGTAGAGGAATTGTCCTTGCGTCCTCCGTAAAGTTTTTCTATCATGTTTGATTATAAAGTTGCGCGCGGCGAAACCGGCGCACGCATTTTTAAGTTTGTATTAGTGTGAGCTATATTTTTTGTCGCGTGGAGCGTGACGAAAAATGGAATTTGTAAATGTTGAGTTAAGGCATGATAACCATAAGGTAGGCATAAACTTTTGGCACATGAATTGGCAAACAAAGTATCGTTATAACATGTTTGTCAAGTTTAAGTATAAAAACCTTTG
>JAHJDK010000152.1 GCA_018812505.1 Nanobdellota archaeon
AATAATTTTCTTTATCTCTTCTTTACTTAATCCACAGACTTCATGCGGAAAAATTATCCATTCATTTGTTTCGTGAATGTAAAAATCCGGCTTAATATTTGTTTTATTATTTTTTGGTTTGTAGTATATTATCGCAACTTTTATCTCACGAGGAAGATTTTTTCCCATTCTTTTTTTCAATTCTTTTAACACTGCATCAATGCTGTAGCCCTCATCAAACACGTCATCCACCAACAAAAGTTTGTCATCTGCGTTTGCACAATCAACTATATAGTCAAGTCCGTGAACTTTCACATTTCGTCTTGCTTTGCCAATCCCTTCATATCTAGAAGTCTTAATTGCTATATGATTAGTTTCTATACCATAATATTTTAAATATTCATGAACAACTATTCCAACTGGAGTTCCTCCTCTCCAAATAGCCACTATAAAACTTGGTTTGAACCCTGAGTCTTTTATTTTTCTTGCTAGTTTGAATGAATCAATCAAGAATTCGTTTGCTGAAATATATATTTTTTTGTCACTCATTTTACACTTTTTAAATTATTTGTTTATTTAAAAAGCTATTTGCTTCATGTTGTTAATATATCTGCCTCTCATGGTTGAAGCATTTATTCCACGATAACTACCTTTTTTTGAAATGTGTTCCATCATATTCAGAATATCTTGTGTTGGCTCTCTTATTATGCAAAGACATTTTTGTCCTGTTCGCCAGTCAATATCCATCCATCCTTTTGCATAAGTTGTTCTGTCAGCAGGCATATTCACAAGGTTTGTCGGTTTGTCATTTATTATCTTGACTTTTGAAAGGTCTTCTCTTGTTGGTTGGAAGTTCTTGTATAAAGTGTATGGCATCCTGAACTTGTCGCTCAACATTATCCTCATACTTATGTATTTTTGTTCTTGATTTTGTCGGGAGTATTTTGGTGTGTCAAAAACTATTGATGCAGTTCTAAACTCAGGGTTATCTGCAAACTCTAACGAGTAACCTTTAAATTCTCTTCCCAATGAAAAAAAATGTTTTTCTATAGCCTGAATTATTGCCCATGAATAATCTGGAAAGCTCTTGTCATCAAGTATTAATCCTCTTGTTATTCCTTGATTAGTGTATGGATCCATCTCTCTCGGCACAAACCCTGTTTTTCCAAGCGTCATTAAATCTACTTCTGCAAGTGTGAGTTTTCCACTCTCTAATTCTAATACTTCTTTTATAATTTTCTTACTAGATGTTCTAAGAAGATATATTTCCATTGCTTGTTTGAAGCCTGATAATTTTCTATTAATATCATCTGATTCTCTTGGCAGAAAATTAAATGGCATTTTAAGTTCATTTTCAAATATTTCTCCACTTCCACCTATCATTGATTCATCGTGCTGTGATAATATTCTTGATAATTCTATAAATGCACATGCTCTTGCATATTCAACCATTTCAAATGATTGTTCAAATTGTTCTCTTTCTTTTCTGCTTAGGCTTTCAAGATATAGCTTTTCATTCAGTTGTCCTTTTGACCAGTGGTGTCCTTTTGCAAGATTATGATCTGCAAATGGCGTTCCTCCTCTGAATAGTATTCTTTCAATTTCGAAAGGGTTGTATATAGTCACATTGTATGGTCTTTGTTTTTTTCTGAGTCTTCTAGATTCAACCCTAAAGTTTGCCTGATGCTTTCTGGATAGTGTAAGTAATTGTTCCTTCCTGTTGATTGGCAAAACTGCTTTCTTGGTTATTATTTTTTGTGATCCATACGTTTTTTTTGCATTTTGTCTTAGTAAACTCATATTTAACTGCTCAGTGTTGTAATAGTAATCTAGCATTGGAGTATCTTCTGTTTTTACCGCTCCAGATTTCATTGCATTAACCAGTTCATCAAGCGTTTGCTTTTGTTCCTGATAATTCATAACACCTATTGTTGCAAGTGCAAATTGGCTTGGTGGAGCTATTAGTCTTTCTCCTAAAATCAATCCTAAATGCAATATGTGTAATCCTTTTTCAGTTGCCATTTACAATGGTAATTCAGGAATGTTTATATATGTTTATAGAAAAATAGGTAAGAGGTTTCAATCGCTTTGTATCTTCAACCTTTGTGAATCATTCTTCCATGTAAACCCTCAAAGAGAATTGGGTTTATCCCTTCCAGGTTATGAGCTTGATCCTTATTAAGCTTTTCCAAGTTTTTATCTCTTTTTTCTTGGTTAGTTCTTAACAACATTATAACATCCGAAGACGTTAATTCCAAGGTTGCAAGCAACTTTGATTTTCTCAAAACCCTTATCAAGAGAGTATTGATTCAGTTGAAAATCTTTTGCGATTTCCACCCCCAAAGATAGTGTAGATTTATTTAATTTAAAAAGTTTTTGGTTAAAAAAGTTTTCTCGTCTAAGAAGTTTCATATTTTATTATGTAGCATTCCTTGTATTCTTTTACTTGGGTTATTTCTGATAGTCTTTGTTTAATGGTTTCTTCTCCCAGCATAGGTTCTAGTTTTTCGTCGTATGATATGCTCATAAAATCTACATTTTCGTAGGTTTCTTGATTTCGAAGTTTTGAAAATATATAGCTGTCTGATAATTGCAAATCATCTGTTAAGTATTCTTTTTCAATAAGGTTTTGTGCTTGGCTTTTGTCTATTGGTTGTTTTGCAAAGACTTTTTTTAGTATACTTACTTCTTGAGTTGTTAAATGATTAATGTCTGGTAGTTTTTTTGTTTCAAATTTTTCTTTATCAATAACCAATGTTCCATCTATCAGTTCTATTAATACGTTGAAATCTCCTTCTTTATCTTTACAAGTGATTATCGCTGCAGGTATCAGTTTAGTCTTTACCTCAACTCCCTCTTCTGACATTAGTTTGATATCTTTCACTGTGGTGTTTGGTTTTATCACAGGTATTAGTTCTTGTTTTTCAAAACCTTTCAGTTCTTTCATCACATCTGGTTCTTGTTCTTCTAATATGTTAACTGCTTCTCCTCCGTGCATACTTTTTCTTGGTCTGATATTGACAAATAATGGTATATCTACTAATCCTGATACCAAGGCAGTTCCTATTGGTAGGTTTTGTATTTCTGATTCTGATTCTGCAGTTATTCCTTCTACACTGTTGAATATTGCTTTTAAGTCGTTTGGATTAGTCACTTTCATAGTTATTTGGGTTGTGCATTGGCTTAGAACTGATTTGTCAACTCTTGCAGGTCTTTGGCTTATAACACAGAATCCCATCCCAAATTTTCTTCCTTCACTAGCTATTGTTCTTAGTATTTTTGAGCTTTTTGCCTCTCCAAAACTTCTTTCTGGGCAGAAATTATGTGCTTCCTCCAATATCAGGAAAAATGGTGGTATGCGATTGTTTTTTCTTAGTTCAAATAAGTCTTTGCATAGTTTGTATACTATTATTCCTTGTATGTCTGGCGGCATTCCTTTTAGATTAATTATTGAGCAGTTTCCAGGTCTTATCAGTTCTGAGTAGGGCGTTGGTGAGTCTGAGAATATATTTAGATTGTTCAAGTATTCTATGACGTTTATTATACTCCATTTTGCTGAGCTCTCGTCTCTTTCTAGTTCTAGCAATAATTCATTAAAATTTAGCTGGTCGAGATTTTTTAATGCGCTGTACAACACACCCATTTGTGTGCCTGAAAGTTTTGCAGGTAGCAGGTGTATTAGTTCTGAGTTGGTTATGTCTTTTGTTAGTTTTATAGGTATTACTCCTTTGTTTATTTTTGAGTCTCCGTATTCTTTTACTTCATATGCTTGTGGTTTTAGTCCAAAGGATGCTAGTTTTTCTTTTTCTTTGGTATTTTCGTAGCGCATCTTTGAGTACTCGCCGTGAGGATCTATTATCAATAGTGGTATCTTTCGGTCTAGTATCTCTTCTGCTAACACTCCTACTGTGTAGCTCTTTCCAGCTCCTGATTTTGCTAGGACTGCGCAGTGTTTTGTCAATAGTTTGTTCATATCCAAGAATATTTTTATATCCCTTCCTTCTAATTTGCCTAAAAATGATCCTTTTGATTCATCCTCTAGCTTTATTATTTTTTTTATGAATTCATCATCTGCTTTCAACACTTCTGCTCCTAAGTCAAATGGTATTCTTATCTGTTTAACTTTTCCGTCTTCGTCTTTGTATCCTATTATCTTGCATTTTGCAAGTGTTCCTTCTGAACTTGTTTCTAGTCCCACTATCTGGCACAACACATAATCATAAACTTCATGATACACTTGCACGTATTCAAAGTTCTTTGTCTCTTTCTCTGCTTTGAAAGTGAAATCCATCGTTGTTGCTTTGCCTGTAATTTTTCCTAGAATCATGCCTTTTTAGAAAAAGTTGTTGTTTATTAATATTACTGTAAAAACATGGTAAAAGAAAAAAATAATTCTTCATTATAGTTAGCGCATGACATTGCAAAAGCATTGAAGAGAACAATTGAAGAATAATTCATATTTGAATGAAACTCATAAACATTTATAAAAATATACTAGATACTGCTTTTTATGAACATAGATATCAATGAATTAAAAGAAATCTCAATTAGTGCTTTAAAAAATGCATATAAAATTCATGAAAGTTTAGGATTATCAGGAGAGGAATTAATTAAGAAAAATCAATTTGGAGATACAACATTAAGAGTTGATATTGAAGCAGAAAAAGCAGTTATTAATACTCTACAAGAAAGAAATATACCAATAAGAATAATTTCTGAAGAACATGGCACAATAGATATAACTGATAATCCTATTTTTTTAGGAGTACTAGATGGATTAGATGGTTCTAATATATACAAAAAAGAAAGAGGAAAAGGTAGATATGGCACTATGTTTGCCATATTTTCAGGATTAGACCCAAAATATAACGACTACATTTTTAGTGGTATTATGGAACATTCTACAAGAAGATTATTTCATGCATTTAAAAATAAGGGAAGTTTTGTAATAGAAAATGATAATATCATACCTATTAAGTGTTCCAGTTGTAAAACCTTAGATAAAGAAACTAGAGTTTATATTGATGAAAAAGATAATGATCAAAAATGGCATCCGTTCATGAAAGAAATTTTTACTAATAAACTAAAAGGATATGATCTTAAGTGGTTAGGTTCTTCTGCAGTATATTATGCTGATTTAGCATCTGGAAATGCTGATTTAGCACTTGAATGCACTAGAAAAGGAAATTTAGAAATTGCAGTAGCTTATGGTTTAGTAACAGAATCAGGTGGAGTAATTATTTCATTAGAAGGAACAAGTTTAGAATCAAAAAAATACTTAGAATTCGGTCAAGACAAATACATTCCTGTTATCTCTGCAGCCACAAAAGAACTAGCTTTGAAATTGATTGAATATATAAATTAAAATC
>JAHJDK010000153.1 GCA_018812505.1 Nanobdellota archaeon
CAACATATATTGGGAAAAATGATTTTACAATGAACAATACTGACAGGGTCTTGTTAGTAACTTATGAAGACACGAGTGTTCCGGTTCCAATCCCGAAAATAAATGGCTCGTTAAAAAAAGGATACAACACTATAAGAAATGTTGGAGGGCAAGTTGTTGTTGAACAATAAGGCGCAGGTTTGGATTACTGACTTCATTGTAGGATTCATAATATTTTTAATAGGCATAATACTAGCTTCAAGATTCATCTTTAACTCGATGATAGATGATGACTTTGAGAAGATTAGGTTGGAAGCAGAATCCACTTCTCAAGACTTATTATCAGAAGGTCTTCCTAAAGACTGGACTAATGATACACTCGTTAAAATAGGACTGACAACTAATAATCGTTTGAACACCACAAAAGTATCTCGCTTCTACAATATGAATTATGAAGATACAAAATTTTATTTTGGGTCTGGTCTTGATTACTTATTATATTTTCAAAAAAACAATACTATATTGAATATAACCACGTGTGGATTTGGAAAGATAAACCTAACTGATTGTAATGTTAATCTTTCAGGTTTGGAATATGATGATCTTGTAAAAACAGTCAGACTAGTGATTTATAATAATACAATAGTTGAAATGGTGTTATACTTATGGGAATGATTTTTAAGACGAATAAGAGAGGAATTTACTTCACACTAGATGCTTTTTTCTCAACTATTCTGCTGCTTATAGGAGTTATACTAATAACAAAATATTCCTTTCAGGAAGTTTCAACAGAACAGATAGATATGTTGTCAAAAGATTTGTTAACTAGTTTTGGAGAATTAAAAGTTGGTGAGATAAATCATCCTTGGGTTGAATCATTGATAAATGAAGGGGTTATAGTTAATCCAAACAATTCTATTGTTGAGCAGATAGGTTCATTCTGGTCTGAAGATACTGATTTAAGCCGTGAAAGAGCTGAAAACCTTACAACCATCTTAGTGGATGATTTAACACCTTCAAGATATGGATTGTCAGTTGTTATGATTAATGCTGATGGCTCTGAAAGAGAGATATTCTCAAGGAATAAGACTGGAGAACCTATAAATCTTGTCAGCTCAAAAAGGATGATTACAGGTGTTGTTGAAGGAGAGGTTTCAGAAGGTTCCACCTCTTCAGCCTATGTTAGAAAAATAAGGAATAAAAAAACTTCTTCATACATTTACTTTGGAGGATTTGTGGGTCAGGGAAACATAACTGTTTTTATGGACAACATTCCTTTTGATGTAAATAGTGATGCTATAACTGATATAACTTTGGAGTTAGATCCTGCTGAAAGCTTTGATTTTTTGATAAACAATCAAATGTGTAATTCTTCGCTGCCAGCTCCAACTATTAATATGAGCCCTCTCAGATGGAATATGACTCACTGCAAAAATCTTACAGTTCTTAAGAAGAACAATTTTAGTATAAATTTTCCTTCAATGTCAAATTTTTCTTACATCTCAGGAGGATACATAAAATTGACTTATCTGACGAATCAAACACAAGAAAATATTAGCAGGTATTCTAAAAATTATTATTTTCCAGACATAGATGGCTTGATAAATATTTATGATGGCTTTTACATTCCAGGAATCTTGAATGATATGGAACTCAGGCTTCATTATTATTCAAATCACTCTGTTAACAACTCAAACTTCTCAACATATTTGACTATTGGAAATATAATGGTGTTCAACGATAGCAATTCAACAATAGAACAGGATATAATATTAAATAATAGTGTTCTCTCAAGTTTGTTAAATTATAGTTTTTTAAGCCAGAAAACTGTTCCTATAAGATTATCTTCTTATGAATACCAGTTTGAAGAGATTATAACTGGTGGAAACGCAGATGTTATTTTAATAACTGATTTGTCTGGTAGCATGAAAAAATCTGTTATAGATTGGAATTTAGGTAATGCAGCTCCAACCTGTGATGAGTATATGGTAAATCCTGATACTAGAAGAACAAGAGCAGTGGTTTGTCTTAATAAAGAACTAATAAATGTTATAATGAACTATTCTGGTAATAGAGTTTGGCCTATATATATGAAGAACGATGAAGTGATTTTCAATGATGTAAACTCATCAGATATTGATGCTATAAAAGCAGATATGGATTTATATTATAATGATCAAGGTGCAGGGAAAACTTGTCTTGCTTGTGCAATAAATAAAGCATATGAACTATTGGATGCAAATAGTGATATGAGTAGAAGTAAATTTGTTGTGATTATGACTGATGGAGTTCCAACCCATTGTGCAGAAGGTTCATGTCAAAGTACTTCTTCAGTATATGGTATTTTGCAATGTGAAGGGATGTGTGATACTTCTGGATTCTGCGGGTATGCAGATATAGGCGATCAATGCCTTGATTGCACAGCCAGTGATGGAGCAGTTAACAACACTTACTATTCTGCAAACAGAACTAGGAAAGATTTGAATGCGACTATTTATTCCATTGGATTTGGACCTGTTATTGATTGCTTAAAAGCAAATGAAACTTTAAAAAGGGTGGCTGAGATAGGTAATGGCACATACAGTCACAGTAATAATGTGTCTGTGTTGCAAACAATATATCAAACAATAGCATATGATATTTTAGAGCGAACAACCCAAATATCTCAAATAGTGGTTGTTTTGAATGACACTCCTATAGGTTCTAAACTATTTGGTGACTCAAACATACTGTTAAATTACACTCCTGTTTCTCCGGAACTTGAACCTAGCGAGGTCTCTGTCGTTTTCCAGACGCCCCAGTTCAACACTTGCAACCCAACTATAGACATACCTCCTGGTTTGAGAGTTGCAGACGCTCGTATAACTTCTTATTCTGGTGAACACTGGAATGATTTATTGACTGTTAATAATCAAACAGTTTTTTCTTTGCAGGATTTCTCGGATAATTATCTCTTGTTAGGAGACCCATTCCACGTTGAGATACCACCAGGCGTTTTAATCAATGGCATTAACAACATTTCTATAAGAACTGCTGATTCACCAACTAACATCACAGGTTGCTCTGATAATAACACCCTTATATACAGGGCTATGATTAATTTTTCATCAACCAGAAGCGAGGTCAAGGAGTTTGCAGAAGGATGCACTTGGATAGTTGAATTTGAAGATGGAGCATTTGATAACCTGTCAATACCTAAAGATTATTCTGGAAGTAATAATTGCTCATACACAAACAATTCCATATCTTACAATCTTGATGATGCTTATGATGTTTCAATTTATAGATTGTTGGATGATTTGGACTTTGACGATGATGGAAGAGTTCTCTTTAATTTTGCTTCTGAAGATTTAGAGATAATAATTAATGTTTTAGAAGGAATAAGATATATAAGAACTCCTTCGTTGATGGATGTGAGGGTTTGGCAATGATGATGAAGAAAGGTTTGATTTACATAACAGTTGTTATAATATTTTTGGTAGTTATGTTATCAGTTTTTTACACTTATGAGGTTTACAATTCGGATTCAAAAAAGGATACTGTTGAAACAAGGATAAAAACGATGGATAACTTCATAGGTAATTTGCGTGATGACGCTCAAAGATCTGCTTATACTGCCGGATATAGAACTCTTATAGCTTTAGAAGAATATGTTTTGGAGCAAGGGTCTTTCTTAGATGATTTGGAAGAATCTTTTAAAGAACCGTTTTACAATGGAACTATAGGAAATTATTCTCCTGACATATTGAGTGGGCAAAGCTTTTCTGACTTTCTAAAAGGAGTTAATTTTCAGTCCAGAAAAATAGATATAAACATAAACATCACAGTTCTAGATATAAATATTTATCATTCTGACCCTTGGAATATTATTGTTGAGATATTGTCAACTGTTAACTTAAGCGATAACAAAGGCTTGGCAGAGTGGTATTATAATGAAACTTTTATTTCAAAAATTCCTATTGAAAAATTAAGAGACCCGTTATATTCTGTAAACACTCTCGGAAAACTGCAAAGTTTTGTGGTGGCTACAAACATCTCTGATTTTGTCAGTTTTGACAATAAGACAACTAACTTGTCAGTGCATTTGAATAATCTTTTTTACAAGGCTTCAGACAAGGCTCCTAGTTTTATAATGAGATTTGAAGGCAACTTGTCAAACAGCACTTATGGTATTGAAAGCTTTGTAGATATTAGTTTGCTTGAAAAACAGGAAGACTTAATAATAGATTATGATAAAAGTGTTGTAGATTACATATACTTTGGTAGTCAATCCACAAATAATAAGTGCAACTTTCCAGATATGCCTTCATGGTTCAAACTGGATGAGAACCACTTATCTGATTACGAGCTTGAAGACGTGAGTTATACCAGTTGTTAAAATGATAAATAATATTTCAAAACAAACAGTTATAGTTTTAAATCATAGTATTTGCAAATCCCATTGGTGCCAGGCCATTGGCTTGATGTTTTCGAAACAGCAAAAAGAACATGGTTTAGTGTTTGACTTTAGAAATGAACGAAAAGTTTCTCTGCATATGTTTTTTGTGTTTTATCCGATTGATGTGTTGTTCTTGAACTCTAAGAAAAAAGTTGTTGATGTAAAGCAGGATTTTAAACCTTTTACATTTTACACTTCAAAGGAAAGAGTTAAATATGTGTTGGAATTACCCTTAAATACCATCAATGGTTCAAAAACCATGATAGATGACTTAGTAAGGTTTTAAAATGAAAATAATAGGATTAGACCTTGCAGGAACTGAAGGTAATACTACTGGTTTCTGCTTGATGGGGGAAGAAATAACTGAAGTCTCAGAGCTTATGACTAATGAAGAAATAGTCAGCAAGGTTGAAGAGATTAAACCAGATGTTGTAGCGATAGATGCTCCTCTTAGTTTTCCAACTAATGGTAACTGGAGGCAGGCAGAGTATGACATGAATTCTCGAAAAATAAAATTTTTCCCTCCAAAAGGATTACTGGCAATGGAGAAATTAACTGTTAGAGGGATTGCTTTGAAGGATCATTTTCAGAAGAAAGGTTTCTTAGTGATAGAGGTTTACCCAGGAGCTTTTTATGACATTTTGAACATGCCAAGAAAGGGTAATTATTTAGAGTTAAAAAGACTTTTAAAAATTTACAATCTAAACCTTGAGAAAAGAGAATACTCTCAACATGAACTAGACGCGGTTGCTTCTGCATTCACAGCCAGATTATTCTTAGAAGCAAAAGTTGAGTTCTTAGGTTCTGAAGACGAAGGACAAATAGTTGTGCCTAAAGTTAGGTAGTTTTAGTTGTCTATCTTTTTCACTGGACATTCTTACGCAGGGTATTTAAACTGTAATTTTGATTGATTATATTGCTTGAATTGGTGGTAAAGGAATATTCCTATAACGCCCCGTGAATTATGCTTATTCTTCATCCTTTACCACCTAAATTTTAATAGAAACCTTTTTATATTGGAATGTCAATAATTTTATTATGGTGATAAAAGATATAGAAACAGGTGTTGATAGGCTTGTTTCTCTTATTGATAAAAAAAGTAGTATTGATCTTGATGAAGCTGCTAAAGAGCTTGGAGTTTCAGAATCAGTTGTTAGAGAGTGGGCGGAATTTCTAGAAGAAGAGAACATGATTAGTATAGATTATGGTTTGTCAAAAGTAACTCTATCTGGTAAAAAGATTACTAAGAAAGAAGCAGAGTCAAAGGTAAAGGAGTATCACTCAAAAAAAGATGCTTTTATCAGAAAAGTAGAAACTACAATTAAGCTCTTGGAAAAAGAGACAGAAGAGTTTGACCAGATAAAAGAGGAGTTTGGCGACTTAAAGAAAAATATTGGTTCTGAAATGGAAGATGTCAAGCATGAACTTGATGAACTTAAACATTACGAGGATTTAAAGCAGAACATTGATAATGATATTAAGAAGCAAAAAGAAGAGTATATAGAACTAATAGATAAAGCCAGACAAGAGATTAAGTACGAAGAAAACAAGTATTTAACTTTGCTTGAGGATATTAAGGGTGAGCAGGAAAACATTTCAAAAGAAAAAAAAGAGATTATGCAGTTAGATGAGAAAGAAGACCACTTAAGAAAGAGACTAGAAGCTATTTATGGAATAATTAAGAGCATAGAGCATAATATTTCTGATGAAGAATCAAAGATTGAAAACGCTGAAGAACACCTTGAGAAGCTGCAATCAGTTGCTAACAAGATAGAATCAGAGATTAAGAATAAGAAGAAAAACATAATTGAACCATTGATGAAGAGAAGTGAAGAACAAACAGAGAAGATATCGGTTGTGCAAGATTCTATAATTGAAAAGATAAAAAAGAAAGAACTGCGAATAGAACGCTACGCTGAGAAGACAAACAAGATATCTGACAAATTCGACAAAATTTTTGACAAGAAGATGAGAACTGAACATCTGCTTGGAAGAATAGATGAAGATAAACATTTTTTAGAGCAAGAACTTAGACAATTAATAAAGAAAGCTCAAGCGTTTGATGCAATTGCGAAGAAAACAGATGTTGGAACTTATGTTCAACAGTTAGTAAAGACTTATGAACAAATAGAAGACAGAAAAAGCCTTTTGAAGAAAAAAATGGAACAACTGGCAAAAATAGTCAGGGGAAAATAATTTGTCTTTGAAAATCACAAATTTTATATAGTATAAACAAAAAGAATATTCTATAAAAAAAGAGGGTGTTAGATAGTTGATTGAGCAAAAAGATTCTAAGCAAGATTCCGGTGTTGACAGGAAGATAATAGATCAATACGAATACAAATCAAAAGATATACCTATAACAATTACAGTGGTCAAAGTCAGAGGAGAATTCGTACCTATATATGAGGTTAGTATTTCAAGCATTAGTAGAACTACTGAATTCATCCTTGAAAAGATAAGACAAGAACTAATCAAGAAAGTAAACCTTGGAATGATTGATATAACCGATTCAAAAAAGTCAGAACAAGTGGAAGCTAAATTTGAAGAAGCAATATCTGATCTCATCAATAAATACTTTCCAGATGTTGACGATGATACAAAAGAATTCTTAACATCATATCTGATATGCAAAAGCCTCGGATTAGGAAACCTAGAATTGCTGATGAGTGACGAGAATCTTGAAGAGATAGTTGTAAACCACGCGTCAGAACCTGTATGGGTTTATCACCGGAAGCATGCATGGCTGAAAACCAATATTTCACTTACAGATGAGGACCAGATAAAACATTATGCAAGTATAATAGGAAGAAAGAACGGAAGACAAATATCAGTTCTGGAACCATTGTTAGATGCTCACCTAACAGCAGGTGACAGGGTGAATGCAACTCTTATGCCTATATCAACTCAGGGAAACACTATAACTATAAGAAAATTCTCGCGAGACCCATGGACTATAACCAAGTTCATAAGATCAGGAACCATATCTGCAAAAGCAGCTGCGATGATATGGTTAGCGATGCAATTCGAGATGAGTGCGATAATAGCAGGAGGAACAGCTTCTGGAAAAACATCTGCTTTGAACGTGATGGCAAACTTTTTCCCGCCAAACCAAAGAATAATATCAATTGAGGATACAAGAGAGATAAGACTTCCAAAGTACTTGCATTGGATATCATTGAATACCAGACTGCCAAACCCTGAAGGTAGAGGGGAAGTGTCAATGGAAGACTTGCTGATAAATAGTTTAAGGATGAGACCAGACAGGATACTGGTAGGAGAAGTTAGAAGAAAAAGAGAAGCAGAAACCTTGTTTGAAGCGATACACACAGGACACTCAGTTTATGCAACTTTTCACGCTAATAATGCTTCTGAAACAGTTGAAAGACTGACAAACCATCCAATTGATGTACCGCCGATAATGCTTCCGGCAATATCTCTTATAATAGTACAATTCAGGAACAGAAGAACAGGATCAAGAAGAACATTTCAGATAGCAGAGATAACAAGTGATTCAAAAGCTAATGTGCTGATGCAGTATGATACCAAAAAGGATGAACTTGTAGAGGTAAACAAGTAAAAATCGTTCTATGAAAACCTGAAACTATACACTGGTTACACAGATGCAGATATAGAACATAACTTAAAAGAGAAGGAACAAGTTTTGAAATACTTATTAGCATTAAACATAGATTCAGTAGATGGGGTTGGAAGAGTGGTGGCTGAGTATTATACAGATAAAGACAATTTAATGAAGTATGTTA
>JAHJDK010000154.1 GCA_018812505.1 Nanobdellota archaeon
AAACATAGTTCATTCCGACTCTATGGCAGAACTCCACACTTGAAGGTTCTCCACCGTGCTCTCCACATATTCCAACCTTCAAGTTTTCTTTTGTAGAACGGCCTTTCTTAACAGCCATCTCTACAAGTTGACCAACACCTACTTGGTCTAGCACTTGAAACGGATCTTTTTCCAACAGTCCTTTTGCTACGTATTCTGGAACGAACTTTCCAACATCATCCCTTGAAAATCCTAGTGTCATCTGAGTAAGGTCATTTGTTCCAAAGCTGAAGAATTCTGCTTCAGTTGCAACTTCATCCGCAGTTAACGCTGCTCTTGGAACCTCAATCATAGTTCCCACCAAATACTTAATCTTTGATTTTTCACCTAAAACCTCACTTGCAACTCTAACTATAATATCTTTCTGATGTTTCAGCTCAGAAACGTTTCCTATTAGTGGAACCATCACTTCAGGATGTACTTCTATGCCTTCTTCTGCAACTTCTTTTGCAGCTTCGAAAATGGCCTCTGTTTGCATCTCTGTAATTTCAGGGTAAGTAACACCTAACCTGCAACCTCTGTGTCCAAGCATAGGATTTACTTCGTGCAATTCATCCATTTTTCTTTTCAAAACTTCTACTTCAACACCCAATTCTTCTGCAATCTCTCTTGTGTCTTTCTCTTCTTTTGGCAAAAACTCATGCAGTGGTGGATCCAACAATCTAATGGTTATTGGTTTTCCATTCATTATTTTGAACAATGCTTTGAAGTCTTCTTTCTGATATGGTTTAATTTTTGCAAGTGCTTTCTTCCTTCCTTCTAAGTTGTTTGACAGTATCATCTCGCGAACTGATTTTATTCTTTCTCCTTCAAAAAACATGTGTTCTGTTCTGCAAAGACCAATTCCTTCTGCACCAAACTTGATTGCTTGCTCTGCATCTCTCGGAGTTTCAGCGTTAGTTCTAACTCCAAGTTTTTTAAACTCATCAGCCCAATCCATCAACTCTCCAAAAGCACCTGTCAACTCAGGATTTACAGTAGGTATTTTTCCTTTAAACACATCTCCAGTTGTTCCATCAAGAGTCAAATAGTCTCCTTCATTAAAGGTTAATCCTCCCAGCACTAAAGTTTTTTCTTTCTCATTAACTTTTGCTTCTCCGAGTCCTGATATACAACATTTGCCCATTCCCCTAGCTACAACTGCTGCATGTGAAGTCATTCCTCCTTTAGCTGTTAGGATTCCTTGTGCTGCGTTCATTCCTATAATATCTTCTGGGCTAGTATTATTTCTAACCAAAATAACTTGTTCACCTGCATGTTTCATTTCTACCGCTGCTTCGTTGCTAAAAGCTATTTTTCCAACTGCAGCACCAGGTGATGCTGGAAGTCCTTTTCCTAAAGAATCATGTTCTTGTCTTGCCACAGGATCAAGTTGTTTATGCAATAATTGATCAAGTTGACTTGGTTCGACCCTTAAAACAGCTGTTTTCTTATCAATCAAACCTTCTTCAAACATGTCAACAGCAATCTTTACAGCTGCGTGAGCGGTTCTCTTACCATTCCTGGTTTGCAGCATAAAAAGCTTCTTATCTTGAATTGTGAACTCCATGTCCTGCATGTCCTTGTAGTGTTTCTCCAATTTCTTGTATAATCCAACAAGTTCTTCATATGCTTTTGGCATTGCATCATTCAAAGTGGATATTGGTTTTGGAGTTCTTATACCTGCAACTACATCTTCTCCTTGGGCATTCATCAAGTATTCCCCATAGAAAACGTTTTCACCGGTTGATGGGTCTCTTGAGAAGCATACACCTGTTCCGCTTTCCTCACCCATATTACCAAACACCATTGCTTGAACATTAACAGCAGTTCCTTTCAAACCTTTAATATCGTTGAGTCGTCTATAAGTTATTGCTCTTTCATTATTCCATGAATCAAAAACTGATTTTATTGCCATCATCAATTGTTCTTTTGCATCAGCCGGAAATTCCTTTTTTGCATGTTTTTTGACAGCTTCTTTATATTTTTCAACAACAAACTTCATATCTTTTGCATCCAGCTCTGTATCATACTCAACTCCTTTCGTTTCTTTGATTTCATCCAATATTTTTTCAAAGACTGAGTGTTCAACACCCATAACTACATCTCCAAACATTTGTATAAGTCTTCTGTAAGCATCCCATGCAAATCTCTCGTTACCTGATTTTACTGCCAATCCTTTAACAGCAGTTTCGTTTAATCCAAGATTTAAGATTGTATCCATCATTCCAGGCATTGAAACAGCTGCTCCACTTCTGACAGATAGTAGAAGTGGTTTTTCTGCATCTCCAAGCTTTGCATCCATTGCGTTTTCTAGTTTTGCAAGGTTTTCTTCAATTTCTTCCAATGCTTTAGATAAAAATTTTTTATTGTTTTCATAAAATTCATGACATGTCTCTGTCGTTATTGTAAATCCTGGTGGTACTGGAACTCCTATGTTTGCCATCTCTGCCAGATTCGCACCTTTTCCTCCGAGGACGTCTTTCATAGTTCTATTTCCTTCTGTTTGTTTTGCTCCAAAAAAATATACGTGTTTGTTCATTTTGTTCATCACCTTTTGTTAATTTTGTTAATTTTGTTAATTTTGTTAATATTCTATTTCATCAAATGATTCTTTTAGAATACAAATTATGGTGAAAAGTCAGGGTTTTTAAAGATAATGATTATTTAGAATATATTAAAAAAAAATGTGTTTACAAAAAGTTTTTATGTTTAGATAATGTCTGACTCTTAATGTTAAGTAAAAAAAGCGTTTTTTTCATTATATTGATGATTCTTATTTTTGGATTAATATTTAGACTTAATGGTTTAACTTCTGAAAGTGCTTGGCTTGATGAAACATTGTCAGTTTACAAAGCAAGATATTTTTCAGATATAGTTAATAATTTTCCTGCTTGGCATTGCCCTTTTTATTTATTGTTAGCAGGTATTTTTGTAAAAACATTTGGTCCTTCTATAGTTGCTTTAAGGATTCTGTCATTATTTTTCGGAATTAGCTCAATAATCATGATTTACATTCTTGGAAAGGAATTGTTCAATAGAAGAATTGGTGTTATAACATCTTTGTTTTTGGCCTTTTCCAGTTATCACATATTTTATTCTCAGGAAGCAAGGATGTATTCTCTACTGTTTTTTCTTTCATTAATTTCAATGTATTTTTTTATTAAATATTTCAATAATAACAACAAAAATTGTTTGAAGTTTTTCTGCATAACAACAGTTTTATCGTTGTATACACATTTATTTTCTATTTTAACTTTGGTTGCTCAAAACATTTTTTTTATATTATCAAATTTTTTCAAGAAGAACTTTCAAAGGTTAAAAGAATGGATAGTATTTCAGTTTGTTATTGTTATGGTTAGCATTCCAGCACTAGTGTCCATTTTTTTAAATGTTGATTTTGTTAATTTGGAAGTTTGGAGAAGAGGTTTTGTTGAGTTCTCGTTTTTAGAAATTAATTTTAGTGGTGGCTGGTGGACATCCATGTTGTTCAGATATTTATTAGTTTATGGCTTAATATTTTTGGTCTTGAAATGGAAACACATCTCAATAAAAGATAAAAACTCATTATCATTAATGGTTTTATGGATTATTATACCAATACTTTTTTCAATCATATATACTTATTTTATTGGAAATCTATTTATTGCCAGATATGTGATTTATCTTTCTATAGGATATTATTTCTTGGTTGCTTTTTCAATTGACAAACTTCACAAATATCTCAAGGTTCCTGTAATAATACTATTTTTAGTTTTAACTTCAATTTATCTTTTAGACTTTCAGGAACAACCTCATAGAGGTGATTGGAAAGGAGTATCACAATATATTCAATCAATCCAAGAAGGATATGAACATATAATAATTGAACCCGGTTTTGCTCTAATTCCTTTCAGCTATTATCATGATAAAGATTGTTTTTTATCAACCAACATCTATGATTGTGCTACTAGCAATAAGATATACACTGTTTGGAATAATACTGAACAAGAAAAAAAATATACTAATCAAGCTCGAAAAATAATATACATCTATAGAAA
>JAHJDK010000155.1 GCA_018812505.1 Nanobdellota archaeon
AAAAAGAGCTCTTTGAAAGAGAGAATCGTATTGAGGCAATGAATAAACTATTGGAGGATGATTAAATGGTAGAGAAGAGTTTTTTACCATATGTTGAAGATAAAGATAGTCCAAGACAAGTCGGAGATGCAATAGTAGCAATAAGAGACATGGCTCTTGAAAAGCTTCTTGAAATAAGTAAACAGAATTTAAACTCTTATTCAGTAGGCCAATTAAGAGGTAGCCAAGAGATGTATAGACCTGCACAAAACCATCTTGAAAAAGTAGAAGGTTGGTTTAGAGAATTACTTGATCTTCAAAACCCAAGCGTACATTATGAACAAGCAAGAACATATCTAAGAAGAATTAATCAAATGATGAGTGAAGCAATTAACCTTAAATTAGAAGACGAAAGAGAAAGTGTTCAGGAAAAAATAGAAAGTGGTTACTTTACATACTTTCCTTCAAATAATAATCCAACAGAAATGGCTCACAGAAAACTAATACAATTAAGCGAAATACTAGAACGTGAAGAAAAAAGAGATCTTAAAACACTTGACCCAAAAGAACTTAATAGAATGAGCAGAAACTATCAAATATTAGACGCTAACATAAGATCAATAGCAGCCTCACTAGTAAATAAAAAGGATAATCTTCTTCCAGACAATGATTATTCTTTAGCCATACAAAGGCTTAAGAGAGTTAGAAAAAAAGTTGAAGGTGAAAAGAAAACTAGACAGGAGGAAGAAAGATAATGACATATCAAAGAACACTAACAGCTGAAGACATATGCAAAAAATTAAAGCCAATATTTGGAGACAAAATAGATAAGATTTACTTTAATTATGTAACTAGCGACAGCAGAGAAACAAAAGAAGAAATCTTTTCATTACTTCATGCACTTTATCAAAAACACTTTGAAAAACTTTTAGATTCAGCAACACTTTTAGAACCTCCAAAACAGCATGAAGTAGATGGTAAATACAGAATCGGAAATGTTCTTTATTCAAAAAAAGAAATCTATCCATTCTCTTTAAGAGACTCTGATTTTCCTAGACACATCTGCATAAGTGGAATGAGTGGAAGTGGTAAAACAACCTTAGCATTTAATATAATTGAAGGCCTTATTACAAATAATAAACCATTTTTAATATTTGACTGGAAAAAGTCATTCAGGCCACTATTAACAAAAGACCCCTCATTAACATGCTTTACAATAGGAGAAAAAAAACTTGCAAATAATTTTAAACTGAACATAAATAGACCACCTCAGGGAGTTTCACCAAAAGAATGGATTAGTGTTATGTGCGATTTAATAGCAGAAAGTTTTTTTGTTTCATATGGAGTTCACAAAGTATTACTTGAAACACTTGATGAATCATACAAAGAATGGGGAGTATACAATGGAAGTGAAAATTATCCAACATGGAATCATATAAAATGGAGACTCGAAGAAAAATTAAATAAATCAAGGTCACGTGAACAAACATGGATTGAATCAGCTTTAAGGGTTGCAACAGTTTTAACATTTGGTGACTTTGGAGAGGTTGTAAATTACAAAGGAAAAAGTACAATCAACATAGAAGACATATTAAAAAAAAGAACAATCTTTGAATTAAACTCACTTGGGAACATTGAAAAAAAGTTCTTCTGCGAGTTTTTATTAATGTATATCTATAAATCAAAAAAAGCAGAGCAAAACAAAGTCAACAATAAATTCAATTATGCAATATTAGTTGATGAAGCCCACAATATATTTTTAAAAGACAAAACAAAATTTGTATCTGAATCTGTTACAGATATTGTTTACAGAGAAATGAGAGAATATGGAATAAGTTTAATATGCTTAGATCAGCACATCTCAAAACTTTCAGATACTGTAAAAGGAAACTCTGCATGTCATATTGCATTTCAGCAACAGCTTCCTGAAGACATTGAAACAATAAGTAGACTCATGAACATTCATGAAAAAAAAGAAATATTCTCAAGTCTTGAAGTAGGTGAAGGAATTGTAAGACTCTCTGAAAGATACACTAAACCATTTTTTATTAAAGCACCAAATACAGATTTAAGAAAAATTAATATAACTGAAGAGCAAATTAAAGATAGAGTAAAACAGTTTTTTAATACTCAAGAACTTGAAAAAAATACTGACATAGAATTTAATACAAAATTAATAACAGGAGGAGCATTTGACATCAATAATTTATTTAAAAATATAAATCTTCCTCGGTCACTTAATCTTCACGCAATTAAAAATCAGGAAGAATGCAGTCCAAATGAATTACCGCAAATTATCTCTGCGGAATACACAGATTCAGGAAAAATACAAAAAGAAAATATATCTGTTGCTCAAACAGACACAGTATATGCAACAATCAAAAGACGCTTAAAACAAGGAGAAGACCTAAGCAAAATTGAAAAGCAAATGGAAAGCATATATGATTCAAAAGAAGTAATGATTGCAGTAAACAAAGTAATAGAAGAAGAATTAAACAAAAAAGAAGATTTTGAAATTAAATCTGAACCAGAAGAAGAATTTAATATCAAATTTCCAGAGCCAAAAAGCATATTTCCAATTAAAGATGAAGAAGAAAAAGAAATAATTC
>JAHJDK010000156.1 GCA_018812505.1 Nanobdellota archaeon
AACAACAAAGAACCAAAAAAGCAGACTTTTTACGTACTTTTTCCTTGATAAATCAAAATATGACTTACTAATTAAATATGAGTTACAGAATATAAAAGAGCTATTTGAAGATCAGATAGTGGTTGATTTGGGGTGTAGCATAAAGCCTTACGGTTATTACTTGGCTTTACATGGAGGCGCTAGAGCATACGTGGGAGTGGATATAACTATGTACATAAGAAAACTGTTAGGTGTAAATATATCTTTGGCTTGGGAAGAACTCCGTGAGGATAAAACTGCAATTCCTCTTGTAAGTTTGCAGCATGAGATGATATCTTTCTTGGATGCTTCTTATCGTGCTAATAAAAAATATAGTTTTATCACTTCAAGTTATGGAAATTATCCTGATGATGAATCTCTATTTTCAAATAAATTTTTTGACTTATTAAGTGAATATATTCCTAAATGCACAGCTCTGAATGGAGGTGTTTTGCAAAACCACACTAAGTTTGATTTAAAAGGATATGTTCAATTGAAAAATGAATGTCCGTTTGAGGCATGTTATTCTTTTTTGAAAAAAGTAGCATGATTTTTAAGAAATAAAACTTTTTAAACCACTTCAAAGTAGTTTCTTTTAGAAAAGTTTATATATCATTTTCTATTTCTCATAAATTATGAACAATAACCCCAATTCAAATTTTGACGAAAATATTGGTATGCTTATTAGTTTTCTAAAATCTAAAGAGCTTGTTCCTGCAGGTTTATCTAGAAGCAATAATCGAGTATACACTCTTGTAGGTAAAGATAATAGAAATTTAATTGTTAGTTTTAGAGACAAACCACCACGAGGTGAGAGAACTGATGGTCTTGTATTCATTGACTATTGTGTTATAATTGATAATAATAAAGCTACTTCTCAGGATTATCTGGCAGAAAAAATATTCACACATATTTTTGGTCGAGCAGGATACGAACTTGTATGTAACACTGAGTTTGCATTTCCTCATACAGGCATAATATCTTCTTCACTTGATCCTAGAAGTGTGATATCAATTCATAGAGAACGAAATATTGAAAAGGATTATAATTTTATCAGAGATAATCCTCAAGTTCTAAAAAAAGAGTTGAGTTCTATAGTGGGAGGTTTTGAGATATTATCGACTCATTTGGCTGCAGACCTTCCAAAGTATGACACGCTTATAGACACTCTTCGTGGTTAGAAAATAGGTTTTTGCCAAAGTTCTGTTTTTCATAAACTTTATAAATGGTTCATTGTTTCTGAGAGGGTAAATGGCAAAGAAATCAAAAGGAATTAACGCAGCTAAAAAGCTTATGAAGAGAAGAAAGGTTTCTAAGTACTCAGATAAATGGTTTGTTAGGAGGACATTTGGTTTGAAGAAGAAATCAGATCCTTTGGGAGGAGCTTCACAAGCTTCTGGAATAGTTCTTGAAAAGGTACAGTTAGAAGCTAAACAGCCAAACTCAGCTATGAGAAAGTGCGTTCGTGTACAGCTTGTCAAGAATGGTAAGCATGTAACTGCTTTCTGCCCTGGTGATGGTGCAACAAAGCTTATTGATGAGCACGACGAAGTCGTTATTGAATGCATTGGTGGTACGATGGGTCGTTCTAAAGGAGATATTCCTGGTGTCAGATGGCAAGTTATCAAAGTTAATGACCAATCGTTGGAAGGATTGTTGCATGGTAAATTAGAGAAGGCAAGGAAATAATTCTATTTGTTTAGTGATTCTTTTTGGAAGATTTTCAAATAATCATTTTTCCCCTAAAACTTTAAAAACATTATTTCATTTCTTTACTTTTAAATAGTTAAAAATGACATCTAAAAAAAGTTTTGAAGAAAACAAAGACAACAAATCATTGGTAGAAATAATCGGTAACATTTTTAAAGATTTAACTGAAATGTTTTTTATCTCAAAAGACATAACTACAATAAAAGAAGCAGAAGAAAAACTGAAACACAACCAAAGACATCTGTCAAATGCCCTGCAAATTGCTAGACTAGGACCTTGGGAATACGATGCAATAAAAAATCAGTTCACTTTCACTGACGAATTATATGCTATGTTCCACACAACTGCTGAACAAATGGGTGGATATACTATGTCACCTGAACGCTACACCCAGCTGTTTCTACATCCAGATGATGTGTCTCTAGTTGGTGCTGAAATTCAGAAAGCAATGGAAACAACTGATCCAAACTTCAACAGACAATTTGAACATAGGATAATCTACGCTGATGGGACAGCAGGACACATTTCAGTGCGATTCTTTATAATTAAGGATGCGCAGGGTAATACAATCCAAACATATGGTGTGAACCAGGACATCACCGAGCGAAAGGAAGCAGAAGAAGCTTTGAAAGAAAGTGAAGAAACATATCGTTTATTGGTTGAAACTTCTAAGAACGGAATAGTTATTAGTCAGAAAGATAAATTTATCTTTATTAATGAGTGCTTCGCTAATATCTTAGGATATGAAAAAGAAGAGCTTTTAATGAAAAATTATGAGGAGGTCTATACTGAAGATGGTGTAGAAACATTGCTGGAACGTCAGAGACGACGCAATGCTGGAGAAGAGATACCACTGAGCTATGAAACTACTTTTAGAAGAA
>JAHJDK010000157.1 GCA_018812505.1 Nanobdellota archaeon
AAAAGTTATTGAAAAATTTAACCTTCCTTATGAAAAAGTATTTGAGGTAGCTTGTAAAAATTTTGATGAACACATAAAGGAAAGAAGATTTGACAGGCTACGGAAACAATATTTCGACCTTGTTTGGAATGAAAGAATTTTGAATACAGATGATACAGATGCTTATCTAAAAAGGAAATTTTACGAATTAGTTGATGAAAGAGATTATACAAGCGCAAGGCATATTGGAGAGAAAATATTAGACGATGCTGAAGTATATGATGTATTAGACAATTTATCTTAGTGAAAAAATGCTAGGTATAACTCAGCATTAAAAACCAACTCGCACAGCTTATTGATTATATTAACTACTACCTACCATGAAATCGCTCGCCTGCGGGTTCCTCACACCTCCAGCAACCATCTGTCGCCACATCTTAAGTATAACTAGGCATTAAAAACCACCACCGGGTTTTTGATCCTGCAACCGGCCGTCGTTACACTACGTGTAACTCGGCATACCATGAGCTTTCTTATAAACGTCAAATAGCATGAAAGTAGTTTCTTTTGCATCGTCTGCAGTTTTAGGTCGAAGATAAGTATCCTCTGTCCAGTCGTCTTTCTTTACTGGTTCGTCTTTGTCTTTTTTTGATTTAGTTTTTGGTTTATCTTTTTTCTCTGCTTTATCATAATGCCCAATTAAAGCTAAAAAAGGATTTGAAGCATCTTTGGGTTTTTCTTCTTTTTTTCCCTCGTCTTCTTCTTTAAGGAACATATCAATATCTTCTTGAAGTTGGTCTAAGCTTTCTGTTGTTGTGCCCTCGATTAATTTTAAAACATCTGCAACATCGGATTTTGCAAGTTCTTTATCAATTGCTTCTATCTCTTCAGAGTTGAGTGCATAACCTTTGAAAGTTATGTTCGCCTTTCCACCAAAAGCATAGTGCGATTGTTGAGCTACTCTTTGCGGGATGCTCCTGAAAGTAAAGTCAACTAAAACACATGCATAATAATCTCGTTTTGGTTTGAAATCACCTAATTCCATTGGAGGGTCAACTTTCTTTTTTCCAAGTAATGTTAATTCTAATAAAAGTGTATTGAACACTTTTACTAAACTTGGTTCTCTTCCTGATTCTTTCATTTCAAGTTGCTGAGCTGCTTTCAAGTATGGTTTTGCCCATCGAGAATAAAGTTTTAGACTATTTGTTTGACTTTTGAGGTAACTTCTTTCAATTGCATATCTTTTTCTTAATTCCTTTTCAGATTCTTTTAACCAAATATAAAACTCATGCACTCTTGCTTGGAGAATTCTTTTAACTCTGTCATTTAAGTCGATTTTGTTAACAGCTTCTTCATCCTTTGCAGAAAGAAAAGCATCCCTTAATGTTTGAAAACCTAATTGCCCCGAAGTCATTGCATGAATTGAACCTTGGCCTTTTTGCATGTCAACTTTGTCAAGCCAGAGTTGTTTTAAACTTTGAAATGCAAATTCTTTTTTATCTGATTTTAAATCATCGTAAACTTGCAATCTTGTTTTGAAATCTTTTAAGTCATATACTAAGTTCATGACACTTCTCAAAACAGTGTTTATATCTGCCATTGATTTTGTTGCTTGCTGTTGCATTGCTGTTGCTTTGCCCATTTGTTCTGAGAAATGCCCAGAGCCTGGTGAAGATGTAAAACTATCTGTTAATTTCTCCGTGGATAATCCAAGCTCACCCATAAAATCTAAAATCCAGAAATATAAAGGTTCTAATTGCTCTGTCGCTGAGTTATAGACTATTTCATGAGATGTTTCTGGCTTTTCCTTTTTCGCATAATATGGGCTCACCTTTTTTATTATATCCTCTACTTCTGTCATGCTTTAGTGAAGGGATGAGTGTTTAAAAAATGTTTGGGATAAAGAGAAGTAGTTAATATACCATAACTTTCCTACACTTATTCAGGGGGCAATTGATGATTAGCGTTGAGGGACTTTTGTGTTATTAGCTTTTGTGAAGAGTCTAAGTGAAAGCAAGACACTGAGATATGTAATTTGCGGGTGTTAGCGAACATTCCACAACAACAAAATATAAAAACAACATCTTGCTTGATTATTTATGGGATTATTTAGTAGAAAAAAAAGTGATGTGCTTGACTTAACTGAGAATTATCATCGGCAACGAGCAAGAGAAACTCGTTCTGAAAACGCTCAGCAAATTGTTTCTGAATCTTCGTCAGATGTTGGGGGGTTGGGTTTTCTTAGTGGCTTAGCAGGAGCTGCTCAAACACAGAATTCTTCTGCACAAAATGAAGAATATGTTGACATTTCAAGTGGAGCAGGAGAAAGAAGAAGAAAACTTGCAAAGCGGTTAATGGATATGACTGAAAAACTCGAAGATATTTCTAACCAGATTTATCATCTGCAGCAAAGGATTGAAGTTCTTGAAAGAAAGGCAGGGGTAAGTGGGTTTAATTAAACCAAAATATTTAAATAGTATAATAAATTATACACTTGTATAAAAATAAATACAAAGGTATAAAATGAAGAGCCTTAATGAAAATAAAATTTTGAAAGAATTATTTAATAAA
>JAHJDK010000158.1 GCA_018812505.1 Nanobdellota archaeon
ATTATAAAGTCAACATATTCATCTGTATTTTCTAATCCCCCATTATTCGATGTTTTGATTCTTAAGGTGTTCTCTCCTTCTGTCCCTATAATCGTTGTATTCTCACAATCATAACTTATGTTTGTCTGCCAGTCATTAAGACTGTACCAGCAATTATCTGCATCTGTTATTGTTGTGTTTAATTTATTCTGTGTTGTACTATAAGCCATATTTTGGGGTGAATTTATTATTACAATCGGATGTCCAACATATTGTATAGTGACATTATACATTTTTGGAGAATAACTAATATTTTTTGTCTCAAAATTGATTTTATACTGGAAATACTGGTTTTGTACAACATTCAGCTCAACTGGAGAATCATCGAACGTTTCATTCCAATCTGTGTTTGAACACTGAGAATTATTACAGCTCCTTACTGTTATGTTTAATCGCTGCATCCCTCGCATGTAATTATAAAGTATTTCCTCTTGTGATAGTGAACGGTTCCATACTGCAACCTCATCTATGTAACCATCAAATGAATGATCATCATAGTCATAAACCCCACTACCTTCAGATACTGAACCAATTGCCAAATATACCCCATCATCAAGATTATTACAATCACCTGATGCAGTTGCTTTCTCATTTCCATCTACATATATTGTACCATCAGGATTATCATATGTATATACAAGATAATGCCATTTGCCATCATTGTATGTTGTTGAATCATCAGCTTGAGCTTTTCTAACATCATCATCACATTCTACCCATGCACGGACTGAAGCATCTAGATCAACTGCAAGACAATGGCTATCGTAGTCACCAGATGATGAAATCTCTATTAATCTTGGTGAACCTGATCCTGAGCCAACATACTTAAACCATGCAGCCAAAGTCAACTCTTCTTGAAAATTATAGGTATAAGAAGAACTCTCAAGAACTGCACCTGTGCCATTGAAATACATTGAGTACCCTATCTTTCCAGATTGTGAGTAATCAACACCAATGTTTGTTGCATCATTGTTATTGCCAGAATGATCAACTATATCTCCTGAGGTCTCATCTAGATGCATCAACAAAACATTGCCAGTCATGTTTGCTCCATTTTTTTCTATTTGTCCGTCTGAGGGAAGATTTCCGAGTGCACTTCTACTCCAGGAAATATTCAACCATGAAACATTTTTACCTGCATTGAAGACTTGTGAAAAAAAGAATCCGGTGTTTGAATTATTTAGTTCTATTGCCTGTTCTGAAATATTTAAATAAGTATCACTAAATTCACCATTTAAAAAACTAAATTGGCTCACTGATGAAAAATTGATAATAAAAGTTCCCTCTCTATTCAACGTTATTGTGACATTATCAGTCAAATAAACTGGCTCAAATCCTGATGCTGAACCATTACAAAAAACTGAATAACTATATATGCCATAATCTACAAAGTCTCTTTCATACCAATACACTGTATTTGCAAATGTCATTAATTCTTCAGATGTATCTAAAAAGTCAATCTCACAATATATTCCAGTACCATTGATAACTTCACCTGATGTTTTATTGGTGAAATTTGCATAGAATCTAACCTGCTGATTTTTATATCTAATATTACCTAAATCTGTCTCATCATAGATTATCAGGTTTGAGTTTTCAGTTGAACTGTATGATGAAAATTCTGTTACTGAAAATGTAAGGTTATTGTTATTATAACCAATATCCATACAAATTATATCTGAACAAAAGTTATTGTTTCTAAGTATCACTGGTTTTTCAATAAAACTTAGATTATAAAGTGAAACAACAGCAGACTTGTTTAATTCTGGTATCTCTAATGAATCTAAATTGATATAATTATGGCTCATGTTGAGATTCAAATCAATATCTACCCCTGAACTAAGGTCAATTATCTCTGAATAGTTGATCATACCATAAACTGGATATTCAATCACTAGATTTTCAATGTTTGAAACATCAACAGTTGAAAGGTCTGTTGTCCTTCCTTGGAATTCAGTTGTTTTTATTTTAGTGAAATACCTGTATCCAGAAGATTCAGAGTTTCCCAAAGAATCAAAACATTTGATTGACCAATTGTATTTTCTTATGTCTATTCCTGTCAAAGAAAAGGAATTTTCCTGTTTGAAAATTGTTGAATTTGTCTTATTTAATACATTATCTACATATAAAGAACAGTTATTAATTTCTGAATAGATATCTGTAACATTAAATTCTATTGTTATATCTCCATCATTGTCACCTGAGTTATTTAGCGGAGACACTAATACTATTGTTGGCCCGGTCTTATCCTTTGTTATGTTATATACTGTATAATTAGTTCCTATGTTTCCCAGAGTGTCATTTGCATATGCGCGGACCTCTATTGTGTTTCCGTAAGGAACAGTCGATATGTCCCAAGTTCTGAGATATGGTGCCCTATAGTCAATATTTATC
>JAHJDK010000159.1 GCA_018812505.1 Nanobdellota archaeon
TATATGGACCTATCAATTAATACTACAAAATGCACTTGAAAAAGTCAATCTCAGCACAGGATTAGAACTTCAAGATATAAAATATATTAATAGAGGTCAAGATAAATTCGTCTATTCAATACCTATAAATAAACTTAAACATGAATCAGCACAAATTAACTCTAAAGGTATCTTAGCAACTGCCATACCAATAAATTCAAAATTTGATCTATACACTGAGTTTGTGAGACTAAAAGAGTTACATAATCACTTTGAAAACAAATTTTCACCAACTCCAGAATTCTATAGAGAAACAATAAATTCTAAAATTCTTGGAATGGAATATTTAGACCTACCATTAATCGGAGAATTTGTAGCTGCAAACAACACAGAATCTGTTCTTCAAAAACTAGCTTATGCAGAAGGATTTGCAGCAGGAACAATACATAAAAAAACAGGCAAATTTCATGTTGAACCCCATAATGAAAACTTAATGGTTGTAACAGAGGGTTCTAATATAAGTGTAAAATTTTTAGATGCAATAGAATTCGAAAGAGGAACTTTAAGAGATATTGTAGACACATATATTGATAAGTATAGTTATGACAGAACAGAAGTTGCAAATAATCCAGAATATTTTGAAAGAGGATTAGAACATTCTCAAAAATAACATTTTTCATTAACTTTATAAATAAATCATAGTTCTCAAACAATAAAGGAGATGTGGGCGTGACTTGCCTGAATCCGAAGTAAAACATAACAATGGAGGTCAAAAAATGGGATTATACAAATATATTAGAGCTGCTTGGAAAAAACCAAAGCAAACCCTGAAAGCATTAAACAAGGAAAGACTGATTGCTTGGAGAAGAGAACCAGCAACTTTAAGGATTGAGAGGCCCACAAGGCTTGATAGGGCTCGTTCTTTAGGATACAAAGCAAAACAAGGAATAATCATTGTCAGACAAAGAGTTTCTAGTGGTGGAAGACAAAGAGAAAAGTTTTCTTCTGGAAGAAGACCTAGACATATGAGAAGGAAAAAGATAGTTGCTAAAAACTATCAGCAAGTAGCTGAGGAGAGAGCTAGCAAGAGTTTTGTCAACTGCGAAGTGTTAAACAGCTACAAGGTTGCAAAAGACGGTCAACATTACTGGTTTGAAATAATTCTTGTTGACAGGGATCATCCTCAAGTGTTAAAAGATAAAAATCTTAAATGGATGGTTTTAAAGAAAGGAAGAGCCCAGCGTGGATTAACTAGTGCCGGCAGAAAAGGTCGTGGCCTGAGAAACAAAGGCATGGGTGCTGAAAAGATAAGGCCAAGCTTGAGAGCCCAGGGCAGAAGGCATTAATAATTTATTTTTTTATATTCTTGCAAAAACCAAAAAGTTTTTGTATTTCCTTTTTTATAATTAGTTTTATGGCTTGGATTAAGAATTTTGTCAGAAAGGATTATCTCTACATGCTTTACTATCCTTTCACTACTTACAGGCTTTGGTGGAAAGAGTTTCTAGGCTTCAATTTAAAAAAAGTAATCTTCTATTGGAATGGTGAATATTATGAGTCTTGGCGTGATGACGTTGAGATAGAAGAATTCTACATTTATTTGAAAAAACTTTGCGGCAATGATAAAAACAAGCTTGATTCTTGGATTGACCAAGCTATAAAAAACAACTTAATTCTAGAAAATCATATAAGCACAATAGCATCATTTAATCTGAGTAATGTTTCAAATGAAGAATTTGTCTCTTTTTTGAGAAAAACTCACAGAATAATTAAAAGTTACTGGATTAGTTACACTCTTCCATTGTTTGCTTCTAAAAAAGTTGAGTTTAATCCTTCTCAGAAAGAAAATTTTCTTAATCTCAGAAAGAAAACTTTGTATGTTGATTTTCAGGTTAAAGCATTACCTAAGATACTCTCTGAAATATCTAGAAGAACAGGAATTAATGATGATTTGTTGTACTTCGCTTTTCCTGATGAATTAATTAATATTTTTAAGAGAAAACCTTGTGTTGAGGAATTAAAGAGAAGAAAGAAAAGTTATTTTTGGAAGAATGAAAACAACAATATTGAGTTCTTGTCAGGCGTTGAAGCTCAAAAAAAATATGATGAACTACTTGTTCGAGATGAAGATATTGACATTAACTTGAAAGGTGTTAGTGTGAATAAAGGAAAAATAATTGGAACTGCCAGAGTTGTTGTTACTGAGCATTCCTTAAAAACTTTAGGGAAAAATGATATTTTAGTTACATTAATGGTTCGACCAAGCTTTTATTCTAAAATAAAGAATTGTAAAGCCATAATAACTGAGGAAGGCGGAATAAACTCGCATGCAGCCATACTCGCCAGAGAATTAGGCATTCCTTGCATTGTTCAGGTGAAGAACGCAACAAAAAATATTGAGAATGGTGAAAAATTAGAAGTTGATGCAGATAAAGGTATGATTAGAAAGTTATTTATCAACGAACAATAAGTGTTTTTCTGTGCCTGTTAGTTCTTGCATAACTCTTTTTTGTATTGCTGTTTCCGGGTCAGGCATTAATTTTACTCTTTTCTTGATGTCTTCAAAGTTCTTAAATGGTTCTCCTCTTCTTCCTTCGACTATTTCCCACATGTGTTTCTTGCCTACGCCTGGTAATAACTCTATTATATGCATTCTAGTGCTTAATGGTTGTGCTTTATTGAAGAATTCCACAAATCTTCCTTCGTGTTTGTGCACTAGCTGTTTTACGCAGTGTTGTAGTTCTGCTTTTGCTGTCTGGGTTAATTTGTCGAAGGATATTTTCCCATTTATGTGGTGTACTTTGTCTCTTTTTGCTTCTCCAATATAAACGTCTTCGTATGGTTGTAGGAATATCCCTTTTTTAGGAACTAGTTCTAGAAGTGTGAAATTTTCTTTTCCAACAGCTTGTGCAATCGCTGTTTTCATATGACTTGGTCTTGAGTCAAATAAGTAGCCGTTTGGCAAGAAGTCTAGCACTATCGCTTCTTCTTCTTTTTTTCTCATCAACATTTTCGCTTCCCCCAAATCTTCTTTGCTTTATTTATTTATAAATCTTTTGCTAAAACAGCTTTCTAGAAGTTTTACTTGACGTACTCTTTGACTACTTTGACAATTTTGTTCATGTCTTCAGTCTTGATAGATAAGGTGTATCCTTGCAATATTACTTTCAGTTCATTCACAGTTGTAGGCATTAAATCAACTACTTTAGTGATGAATTGTGGCTTTAATCTTGCAAGATCTAGTTTGTTTAATTTCACAGTTAGTTCGTCAGCATCTTTTTTTGATAGTTTGACAAAGTCATTCAGGTATTCTTCTGTTTTGTTTCCTCTAAATGTTAGTTCACCATCTCTCTTATGTATATTTTTCAATTCAGTTTTCAGATTTACTATGGTGATAGGGGTTTTTTCTATTATTTCTGGTTTAGACATTTTTAATTCACCTTCTTTAGATGTATTGGATGTACTATAACTGTTTTTTCTTTATCAAAATCGTTTATTTGTACTTCGTAGCATTTGCCTTTTTGACCTATAACTGTACCTGTTTTTCCGTGGAATCTTAAGAAGTACTGTCCTTTTTGGTATGCAGGTTCTACTTTCAAGACTACTCTATTGCCATTTTCGAATGTTTGCAAGAAA
>JAHJDK010000160.1 GCA_018812505.1 Nanobdellota archaeon
CTGTCTTTAAGTTTGTCTGAGTTTTCATATATTTCTAGCGGACTGTCTGAGTAGTTGAATTCGCTTGTTGTGACTCCATTATCTTCTCCGCATAAATAGACTTGTCCTATGTATCTCTCAATCAGCATGCGAATTTTTCTGGCTTCATTTATGTTTTTTGCTGGATATATATCTTTTACTCCTGCTTCTAGTAACGCTGCTATTTGAGAAGTGTGTTTAAATATATCCATTATTATATTGGTTGCATCTTCTAGCGATTTTTCAATAGATATATTAATTTTGCTTTTTTTGAGAATTAAAAATACTATTTAAATCTTTCTTTACTTTTTAGTGGATACTTTCCACATTGCTAGTGCTTCTTCTTCCATGAAATGTAGTTTTCCAGGCACAATCAAGCAGTGCAGCGGTTTACCAAAGTCCTCATTTTCGAGTTCGCTGACCTTGCCGTATTTTATTTTGTAATCTCCGCCCAGTCTTGCACATCCAAGAATCATACTATTATTAGTGAACACTTTTTCTTTTCTCTTGTTTTCTATCTCAAGCATTATCTTTATTGCTTCATTCACAGTCATGTTCCTGTCTGGTTTTATATCGAGAAGTATCAACGTGTGTAATCCGCTTTTTTGATTGCTTTTCAAAACATCATAAGCTGTTTCAGGTCTGAAATTATGTTCTTTGTATGGTATAGATGTTGTTTTGCCGAATTTGTAGAGCTCCAAACCAGTCACTCCTACTGCATTCAATATGGATGCATTGTTAATAATTTCAACTTCGACACCTTTCTCTTTTGCTCTCAGGAAGAGGTCTGTATGTGTTGTTGCACCAAAAACATCTCCAACAACTAAAAATGATACTTTTTTAGTTTTTGCTTTGCTTAGTATTTCATCAGCTCTCTGCTCCACTAAATCTCTGTCGGCTGCTATTATCTTTTTATTGTAGAATGATTCTAGTCTCTTCATGACCACCTGTAATTTTGAAGTGTACACTTCTAGAAATACATAATCAGATTCTTTAATCTTTTTCAATCCTTTTATGGTTATATCTTCTTCATCATTGAGGCCTATTCCAATCATGTACAGTGTCATTTTATTAAAAAAAGAGGTTTTATTTAAAAAATTGATTAAAAATACCTTTTTATATAATCTTAAATTCTCAAATTCATGCAAAGAACTCCTGTTGATTTCATAAATGAGGTTTTATTAGAATCAGACTTAAAAGGTTTATTTATGCTGTCTTCCTTGCATTATGAGAATGTCTTCAGTTGTTATTTTTTGTTTCTTTCTGATTTTCTCGTTTACTTCTTTTTCTTTTTCTTTGAGGCTTTTTTGTTTTTTCTCTTCTTCAAACTCTTCTAGTTCCACTTCATGTTTTTTTAGTTCTTCTTTTATATTCTTTAATTCTTGAAGCTTATCTTTTAGTCTATCGCTAATCTCTTGATATATCTTCTTTCCTTCTAAGAATTTTTCGTGAGCTTCGTCTTCTTTTTGCTTCAAAAGATCAATCTCTTTAGAGTTTTCAATTAGTTGTTCATGGTGTTCTTGGCTTTCTCTTGCGAAGTTTTGAGTGCTTTTATGATGTTTGTTAGCTTCTTTTTTTATGTTTCTGATATCCTTTGTTTTTTCTCTTATGTCGTCAAGTTCTTTTGTTATGTCTTTAATTTCTATATATTGTTTTTTAAGATTCTTCAATGTTTTCATAATCTCTTGTTCTTTCTTAAAATTTAAGACTTCAGTTTCAATTTTTAGTTCTAATGATTCAATCTGTCTTTTTAATGCTTCAGGCCTGACATTAATGCTATATTTTTTCTTTATATCATCAAATCTGATTTTCATGTTGTTTAATTCTTTTAGTCCTTCAGATATTTTTTTGTTTAACTCATCTCTGCTCTTTTTTGAGTCTTTAACCTCTTTGGTTAAGTCATCTCTTTTCTTTTTAAAACCTTGAATAGAGTATATTTTAGATTTTATCTCACCACCTATGGTGTTTTTCTTTTTAAACCATGATTCTTTCTCAGAATTAACTTTGTTTAGTCTTGTCTTTAGAAGATTCACTTCCTCTTTTGCTTTTTTGAGGTTTTCTAATAATCTTTTTTTCTCAACTTCACTAAACATATTTGTTCACTTAAAAATTAAATAAAAATTTTTTAGAAATCGATTAGTCGATCTCTATTTTTTTGAAATAAATTATTATTGCGTATTTATCCGAATAATGCGCCTAATCCTGCAGCTGCTTGTTCTTCGTTTTTCTCTTCTTCTTTTTCTTCGTCTTCTTTTTTATCTTGAGCTGCTGAATCTGTTGAACTTGCTGTTGGAGCACTTGCTACCGGAGCTATTGCTGCGCTTTTTACAGCTTCGTCAATATCAACACCATCAAGGGATGCTACTAGAGCTTTTATTCTTGCCGCATCAGCCTTTACGCCTGCTGCTTCCAGCACTTTTTCATTGAAGCTTCATCAACTTTATTTCCTGCTTTGTGCAGGAGCATTGCCGCATATACATATTCCATTTTTGCTACCTCCTGAATTATGATTCCATTGAATCAATTCGTGTTTTATTGTGAATTTTCTTGATTGTTATTATTTGTTAAGTTTGTTGTTCAAAGCTTTTGCTTGTCTCTCTGCTTTTGATAGTATGCTTCCAACTGTTTCATCTGTTAGTATATCGCATTCCATTGCTAGTGCTTTGCTGTCTGCTGCTGCTTTTTGGATTAATAAGCTGATTGTTTCAGTTGTTGGGTATGCTGCGTTGATTGCAAGGTTGAAAGCCATTGCAGCTGCACATTCAAAGTCTCTTCTATATTGATCTTCATCGATGTTAAGGACTTCTTTTGTGAGTATTTCACCATTTTCGTAGACTGCTACCAGGTCAAGTCCAATTTCCATTGGTTCGATACCTAGTCTTTGTAGCAACCCTGCTAGTTTTGCATTAACTACATCTCCTTCCTTAGCAACTATTTTATCTTTTTTTATGGCTATTTTACCGCCTTCAACACATGATAATATTCCGAATGATCCTAGCTCACTAATAATTGGTCCTGGGCTGAAGTTTGTTTTTCCAGCTGGAACAACTATGTTGTTAGGGGCTGTTTGTCCGGCATTAATTGGTGCTTTTGACTTGTTTTTCTTTAATGTAGAGAATAATGAGAATGGGTTATCATTTGTTAATAATAATGCTGGCATGCCTTTAAGATAGTCTTTAAGTTTTCCAATTTCTGGCTTTTTGTTGTTATCCAAACAGATTTTTATTAGTCTCTTTTTGGTCATGGTCAGCAGCACTTGTCCTCTTAGCTTCTCTCTCATTTTTTGAAGCTGTTTGGTTGGAAGATTCTTCATGTTGACGATACCAATTATTGGATATTCATCTATTAATTTGCCGAATCTTTTTACTTTATCCTTTTTGTGTTGTGCTACGTGTGTCATTTTCAAATATTGACTGGCTTGCTCATAGTCAATTTCAAGTATATACTGTTAATATTATTTTTTTCTTTTGGAAGATGGTGTATTAGTTGTTCGTAAGTGTATATTATATTATCTACTAGTTGTTCAGGTTCTTGATCTTCTTTTCCGACGAGTACGTGGATTGATGTTTCTTTTTTGGCTATTAAGTGTACTGTTTGTTGGAGTTTTTCATATAATGGTTTTATTTGCGGTTTTGCAACTACTATTGCGCCGACTTTTGGGTTTGGCATTTTCCCTCTTGGACCTAATGCTCTTCCAAATGTTGATGCTACTTGAGCCATTAAACTTGCTTGTGCAATGAAGAAATCGTACTTTTTAGCTAGTGATTTGGCTTTTCTTGGTTCTTTGTATTCTATGAATTGGGTTGATAATATTGTTTCATCACATACTTTCTTGCATTCATCGGCTAGCTCAGGACCTACCAATGCGCAAACCTTCATTTTTTTGTTCATAGAATGGTGTAGGTTTACGAAGAAGTCAATTTGATGATCAGGATTTTTCAAGTCTAAATCTTTAAGAGTTATTATTAAATCAACTGATTGAGAGAAATTTCTTTTTTTTGACTCTTTTTTTAATTTTTCTAATGCTTGTAATATACTTTTCTTATCCATCGTTCCCTCCTACACAAGGTAGTGTGTACGGGTAATTCACTGGAAATTTAGTCTGTTTATAAAGATTTCTCTTTGATAAGTTAGGTTTTTATATTTGCTTTAATTCCTATTTTGTATGTTTGCTGTCAATAACGCTATTAAAACGTATTTCGGAGATGTTTGGAATAAGTCTATTGCTCCCTTAAATGTTAATCCTTTAAAGGTTAATCTGTCTTTAAGTTTGAATTCAGAAGGAAAAATACCTATTAGTTATTTTTTTTCCTCTGAAGTTATGGATCATTTAATTATTAATTCCTTGAATGCTATGAGTAATATTGATGAAGATGGATGTGAAATTATGAATTATTGGAATCCTTATAAACCTGGCTGTTTATCTATTAGAACTCAGGATTATGATGGTGTTATAACAATTGATGTTGAAGATGATGGTTGTGGCATTAATCCACATTTATTGATGCAAACTGATCTTCAAAGCA
>JAHJDK010000161.1 GCA_018812505.1 Nanobdellota archaeon
GTGTTTGGGACGATAAAGCTTTTAACGTTGTTTGTGAGAAAGCTGGTGAGTTAAAAGATGTCAGGTCTGGCTTGTTTTTGCTTCGGGAATCAGCTCTTGCAGCTGAGGAAAAGGCTAAGAAAAAGATAGAACTTGAAGATGTTCAGAAGGCTTTGTCAAAGCTTGACGATTTTACAATTAAGAATAGTGCTGACTTGGAAGATGAGACTAAGTCTATTTATGAGCTTGTCAAGGAGAACTCTGGCATGAAGATTGGTGAATTGTTCGAACTTTACCAGAAGAATGGTGGTAAATCAAGTTACAAAACATTTCAGAGAAAGATTGAGAAATTGTCAGATAACAAGTTTATTTCTACGAAGAAACAGACTGGTGCAGGCGGCAACACGACTATTGTAGAGAAGAAGCTGACTGAGTTCTAGAAAAATAAGAAAAAAATAAAATAATTTATCTTCTGAATATTTTTGTTTTAATATTCACTTCTGATTTTGTGTATTTCACTGTTATGGAGAATTGTCTTTCCAAATCTGTGTAAGGATAGTTGAATTCATATGAGTTAACTAATTTCATATTAATTTCCTTTCCTTCTCCCTGTACTTGTAGTCCTGGAATACTTAATCCTTTGTCTTTTAGTATTACTGAATATTCTTGTGGTATTTTTGTTTTATCCCATACAAGTGTTAAGTTGTCTTGTTTTTTTGGTGATTTTACCACTAAACTCCAGTTTTTAAATCCTGAGGTTATAGGTGACCTGATATCTTTGAAAGCTTTTTCTTCCATTTGGAATCTGTTGAAATACTTTTTCATCACACACTCTGTCCAGAAGGTTCCTGGTGGTGCTGGTGGTGATAGTAAATCATATCTGTCGTAATCATCATTAGCATACTTGTTTGTGCCAAAATATATTTGTGCGTATGTTGGAATTGTTTGATTATCTGTGTCTAGACTTATTCCGATTTCCCAGTCTGTGTTGATTGTTTGCGTTGTTGTTGGTATTCTCCTTGCTTCTCCGCCTATGTTTCCTTCATTTTTTATCACTCCTGTCAGTGCTAGTACTGTTCCCAACACTACGACTATTGCTAGAATTGTGTATATTCCTATGTGGTGTTTTTCTTTTTTCATAGTTGCAACCTCCTAGGTTATAGTATGTTTTTTGGGTTTATACTATTTAAATGTTTTTTTTTTAGTTGTAATTTTTTGTTTTATAGAGAGGCAGGCATTATTTAAATTTTTTATTGTCTAAAGGGCAGACTATTTATGATAACTTTGAGTCTACAGAATTAAATATTTCCTCAGACGATTTATCTGATGAATTTGTTTTATATGATAAGAACTCTTATCCTTTAATAATAACTGTTGATCCTATTACTATTAATGAATTTAGTATTTCTACGCAAAAGGTGAATCAAGGTAGGTTGTATACTATTAATTCTAAGAATAAATATGAGCATATGAAAGCAAATATTTATTTTGGCGAATCCGCAACTATTTATCCGCTTATTAAATTAAAACCTAGTGAGTTTTCTGTTTCAAGTAATCCTTTCTCGCCTAAAATGGAGTCCCTCATAAGACTTTATTTAACTATTGACAATTGTTTATATGACTCATTTATAAATATAAATGAGTGTGAATTGTGTTGGGATGTCTTCTTAAAAAATGTTGGTTTTAACACTTCTTCTGTCTCTTTGGATTTTCATGATTTGTCTATGCATAATAGTGTTTTAGAGCTTGTTCTTGGTTTTAATACTTTGGATTTCAAGTATACTTCATCTATGGATAAACCTATGAGATTACATTTAGATTGATATGATTGATAGTCACACTGGTCACTGGACATCTTGCCGTGGGGTATTTAAATGGTGAAATAAATTTTATCTTTGACAAAGTCAATCAAGTCATTGGAGGTGATGCCTTATGTCAACAGATTATATCGAACAATTATTTTACAATCAGATTAAGAATCTAACTAGGAAAACAGTTGACAGTTTTGATTTACAGCATAGTGATGCTTGGTTGTGAGGTGATTTTAATGGCTGCAAGTGCAAAAAGTTACAGTTTTTACCCTGAAAAAATTGCAAGAGTTGTGTTAGAACATGATTTGATAATGCCTGGTGAGGAGCATTCTTTTGCAAGTTTTGTTAGGGGTTGTTGACTATGTTTGTTACAAAAATGAATGTTTTTCAAACTTCATAATTTTAATGAGGTGAAACTTATGTTTAGAAAAAAACGATATATTAATTGGAATGCTTACATGAACAAGGTTGATTTCTTGGACGTGTTTTATTGGCAGCAAGCTGTCAGGAGAGAAAACATTAGTAGATAATTTTTTAAACCCTTATTTATTCTTCTTTTTTTATGGAAGCTTTGAATAAGGATGAGTTTTTTGCAAGAAAACATTTTTTAACCCAAAAACTTAAGTCATCAGTATTTATCTATCCAACAGATACTATTTATGGTATTGGCTGTGTTGCAGATGATGAAGAGTTGGTTGACAGGATAAGAGTGTTGAAGAAGCGTTTTGACATGCCTTTCTCTGTTATCGCTCCTTCGAAGGATTGGATTAGAGAGAACTGTGTTGTTTCTAAAAATGCTGAGGAATGGCTTGACAAGCTTCCTGGACCTTACACTTTAATATTGAAATTAAAAAATCCTAGTGTGATTGCTGAGAATGTTAATCTTGGAGTTGAAACTTTAGGTGTTAGGATTCCTGATAACTGGTTTTCTGAAGTAGTTGCTAGTATGAATTTGCCTATTATTACGACGTCTGCAAATGTTTCTGGCAAGGATTTCATGACTTCAATTGAAGACCTTGATCCTGTAGTTGCTCATGGTGTTGATGTTGTGGTTCATGATGGTTTTATAAAGGGTAAGCCTTCTACTCTTGTTTTCTTGGATAAAAATGCTGTTAGTTTGAAGGAGCGTTGATTAGTTTATTGAGAATTCTAATTTTTCTGACTTGCAGTCTTTACTGTATTCTTCTAGTTTCTCCAGCACTTTGTCATATTTCTTTTTTATTTCCTGATCTTCTTTAGATGGATTTACTTTATCTAATTTTATAAATGTTGCATTGCTTCTTTGACATAGTGGACAGCTTTTTGGTTTATCTTCTTGTTTTAGTTCGCATCCACAGTTTTCGCATAGCCAAATAATCATTTAGAATGATAATGTGTTCTGATTTAAAAAAATTTTGAAAAAGAATTAAATTATTTTTTCATCTGTATCAAGATTTGTGATGTGAATTATGGCTACAGGGCATGACTCTGCTGCTTGTTTGTTATCTTCAAGTTCAGAATCATTTATCTCTGATTTTAAGATTTGGGATTTTTCTTCTCCATCGACATCAACCATTTCCCAGTTGCTTGATATTGCTGCACAAGCTCCACATCCGATACATTCTTCAATTTCGTGTTCTACTTTGTATTTGGTCATTAGTACCACCTCTGTTTTTTGCAATTTATTATTTGTTTAAATAATTTTCTGCTTTTTAAAATTTTGATTACACAAACTTGCTTATTTGGTGTTTTACTTCTTCATGTATTAGCCATGCTATAAGAATTATTGCGTCTATTCCTAGGGTTATGGATCTTCCTATCTGGCTGTCTGGCAAGAGGTTTAGTCCGAACATTTGTTGTGAGAATGGTGCTAGTGGCACAACGTATCCGGTAATCATATCTAGTATTATATGCAGTGTTATGCCTATAGTTATTACTATTAATAAATTAAGTTGCTTCTTGTTTTTCTTTATGTACGCATAGTATGCACCTATAAGAAAAAATGCAGGCCATATCAAGCTATGAGTTAACATTCTATGAATTGCTTCTTGTGGTATCTTAAAGAATGCGTATAATATATAGTATAGTATTATGTCTATGTCTGGCAGTAGGCTTGCAATTCCTCCTATGATGATGAAGTAGTGTGGAAAGTTCTTTTTGTCTTTAAGAAGGTATTCTCTTAGAAATTCTATTACTATTATGGCTGTTAATACATGTGTGACTGCAAATGGCATTTTAATATTCTACGATTGAAACACTTGGTATGTCATCGTTTTCTTTATCTTCTTCGTCGCTTTGTGGGTTGTCAAAAATGTTGAATGTTCCTTCACCTACTGTTGGCAGTTCACTTTTTTCTACGCTGCTCTGTTCAACAAACTTTAACAGGAAGTCAATTGTTTTTTTTATATCATCTGTAGAATCTTTTTTTGTGTCTATTTCTATTCTCATGTTTTTATTTTCTGTTTGCAAAGTTTAAATATTTTTCTTTTTGTAGAAAATGGGTCTGCGGAGACTTCCATGACGAATGCACATATCCACTAAGTGGGATTAAGCGTAGCGCATATCCCACCGACGTTAGCCGTCGACGAGTATTCGTCGTTTTGAACTCCGGACCTCCGCCAATTTCAAACGCAATTCACGTAAGCATTAATGAGTTATGCGTGAAAAATAACAAAAATCGAAGATTTTTGAAGTTCAAAATTCTTTGAATTTTGTAACTTACGTTCCCCATTAACGCTGAAAAGCGTTATGTGAAGGCGACGTCATAGCCGGGCTAGACTACAGACCCTTTGTTTTTCAAGGATGTCATTTTGTTTAAATTTCTTTTTGTTTGATTGGTTTTGAGTAATGTTTATAGAAATATTCTCTGGTAGTTTGCATATATCATATTCTCTAGTTCTTCCACTTCTAGTTCTTTTATCTCTGCAATTTTTTTCAGGCTTTCTTTGATGTACATTGGCTCGTTTCTTTTTATGCTTGAGTCATGTGTGAGGAATGGTGAGTCTGTCTCTGTTAGTATTTGTTTGAGTGGTATCATCTCAACCATTTCTTGGAATTGTTGGCTTCTGACAACGTTGCATGGTATTGAGAAGCTCCACTTGTTGTTGATACATCTCTTGACTAGTTCTTTGCTTCCTGAGAAGCAGTGCATCACTACTTTTTCTGCTTTTTCTTGTTCTAGAATATTGATTGCTTGTTCTTCTGCAAATCTTGAATGTACTATTATTGGTTTGTGGAGTTCTTTGCTTAGCTTGATAAGTTTTTTGAAGCATTCTCTTTGTTTTTCAAAGTCATTTATGTACTTTCTGTCAAGTCCGACTTCTCCGATTGCAATTATTTTTTTATTGTTGTTTTTTATGAATTCAATCTCTTTTTCAAAGTCTTCTTTGCTTATCTTGTCGCATTCTGATGGATAGTATCCAAGCGCAGCCTTTATCAAATCGTATTTTTTAGAAAGCAATAATATTTTCCTGTTGGTTTCTGGATCTGTGCCGTTGCATATAATTGTGTTAACTCCTGCTTTCCTTGCTCTTCCCATTACTAAGTCTCGGTCTTTGTCGAATTGCTTGAACTCTAGGTGTGCGTGTACATCAATTATCATATCTAGAAAAAATGTTAGTGGTTATATAAAGCTTATTGAATGTTTTAGCTACTTTTCATCATGAGCGTCTCGCATCTTCTTGAAACTCTCGATGATATCTATCATGTATTTGCCTTCTTCCAGCTTGTAGATTAATGGTTGTTTTTTGAACAGGTTTACTAAATCTATTTCATATTTGCCTGGTTTGAGTATGTTTATGGTTTCGATGTCAAGCACGATTGTTTTTTCTTTGTCAATCTGATTTCCTATAATGTCGTAGATGTCTTCTTCTATTTGTTCTTTTTCTTTTTTTGTTAGTCTGATTAGTTCTTCTTTTCTTTCAAGTGATTGTTTTTTTATGTAGAAAAATAGTTTTCCGCCGCATTTGCATCCTTGCAGTATCTCATTAGAACCATCATCGTACAGTGTTCCGCATTTTACGCATTGGTGTGGCATTCATTCACCTTTTTGAGATTTCTTCTGTGTATAATTGTATTTTGTTAGGATCTTTTTTTATTTCTTTTATTATGGATGCAGGTCCTATGATTGTGAATCCGCTTCGATCTCCCATCACTAGATTTATGAGCACTTTTCTTATTTTCTGCCATATATTTTTTGTGTCTGTGTTTTCTGGGTTGATTGTGCTCAATTCGATTCCTTTGAATTTGTTGTCTATCTCTTCCATTGTTTTGCTTATCAGTTCTGTTTCCTCATGGCTTTTTAGCCTTCCTTCCAGTAATATTATTTTGTCTTCTTTTACGAGTCTTAATAGCTTATTAATTCTCTTTACAGAGTCCATGTGTTCAATATCTCTATGTGGGACGAATTGTAGTGTTAGCATCTAAACCTCTTTTTATTATCCTGCTACCCTGAAGAGTGCTTCGTAGAAGTCATCTAAGTTATTTCCGAACTTGGCGCTTATGCCTATAACTTCATATTGTGGGAATGCAGATTGAACTTTTTTGATATCTGCTTTTTTCAAGTCAATCTTGTTTGCTACCAGTAATACTGGTATGTCTCTTGCTTCAAGGTTTCCGATAATTGTGATGTTGACTTGTGTGTACGGGTCTTTTGTTGCGTCTAGCACAACTATGACTACGTCCATGTCATCAAGCCATTTGATAGAATCAATAACTCCTTTTGTTGCTTCTTTAGCTCTGGTTTTGGCTTCTTTTTCTTTCAGACCTTCTTTTATGAACTCTTCATAGTCTATCTTTGTTGCTATTCCTGGAGTGTCTACCAGGTTAAAGGTTAATTCTTTACCTTTACTCTTTATAGTTATTTCTTCTTTTATTTGAATTTCTCTGGTTTCGTGAGATATGTTGGATACTGTTCCCATCTCTTCTCCTAGCCAGTCTTTACATATCTTATTTGCTAGTGTTGTCTTTCCGCCGTTTGGTGGGCCGTATAGCCCTAGCTTTACTTTTTTTTTCTTCTTGAAAATGTTTTTGAAGAATTTGCTTAATAATTTTTTGAATATTCCTGTCATATTTCTCTAACCTTATTTATTGTTTAGAAAACTTTAACTATATAAAATTTTTCTTTTTACAGGAGTTACTGTTTTTAAAAAAATATATATATGTGAACGTTCATTCATTTTTTCATGGCAGAGGTGAGTAGTGGCTTGTTCTTATCAGATCCTTTAAAGATAGGTCGTAGGCTGAAGGATTTTTCTTTGAAAGGTGTTGATGGTAAGAAGCATTCTTTGTCAGATTTTTCAACTAGGAAAATACTTGTTGTGGTGTTCATTTCTAATAATTCTAAGTATTCACACGCTTATAATTCTCGTCTTGTGGCTATTCAGAATCGTTTTGAGGAGAAGGGCGTTCAGTTGATTTGTATTAATTCTAATGATGATTCTTATTCTATCCATGATGGTTTTTATAAGCTTGTTGAGCAGGCAAGGAAGCATGGTTATAATTTTCCTTATCTTAAGGATTCAAATCAGGATGTTGCTAAGGCTTTCGATGCTGTTTGCACTCCTGAAGCTTTTGTGTTTGATGAGCATAGAGTTTTGAGGTATAGGGGTCGTATTGATGACAACTGGAGTAATCCTTTTGCTGTTAAGGTTAATTATATTGCCAGGGCTATTAAAGAAATTTTTGAGGGTAAGGTTGTTAGTATGTCTGAGACAACTCCTTTTGGTGATTCTATTAAGTGGCATTTTTGAGTTAGCAGTCTCGTCCTGGTTCTATGAATACTCCTGAGATGTTGCTTTTGACTGTGTGGTAACCTTCTTCATTTAAGTTCATCTCTCCTTTTGTGATGTTTAGGAATGCGAAGTATCCTTCACCATTATAGTATATTATTAGGTCTTGTTCGTTTATTTGTATGGTGTATTCTTGTCCGTTTATATATTCAGGTATCCAGAAACATTTTTTATAACTGTATGGGGTTGCTTGTGCTATGTCAACTTCATTTTTTATCACGTTGGCAAGTGCTTCTACTTGATTAACTGTTTGTTTGTTGTTTAGGGATATTGATTTGTGTTGTATGACTAGGAATACCACTGTGAATATTAACATCATAAATGTCATTAGTATGACAAATTCCATGCTGGTTTGTCCTTTTTTTAAGAAGTTCGCTCGCTGATTGATACGTATCCCTCTTTTGCTTCAATCTTTATTTTCATTGTTCCTGAGTGGAATGCTGGTGAAATCTCTCCATCAGTATATTCTCCTTTTATGTTTATGTCTGAGAAGAAAACTGATTCGCTTAAGCCATTGTCTGTTTGGTATGTTATTACCAGTTCGTAATCTTTTGCGTAGATGTTCCTGGTTGTTTCTGGAAGGTTTGCTTCTATGGTTGTCCAGGAGTTTTTCCCTATGGCATTCATTTGTTCTGCTTGGTTGATTATGTTTTTTCCTATTCTGTTTATTTGTCCTGCTACTAGTTTGTTGTTTGATTCTTGAGAGTAATTGTAGAACATTATGCTTCCTGGTACGAGTATTGCAAGTGCTAGTCCAATTATGAAAAGATACTCCACAGATATTTGTGCTTTTTTCATGTTTGACCTCTTTTTATAAACTTATAGCTCTAGGATTATATAAAGTTTTAGATTTTCTATTTTTTATGCTTTTAAAAGCAAAACTTTTATTAATCCATCCACAACACTTGTTGCTATGGGCAAGAGCAGAAAGGAGAGGCGTTTGGATAAATTTAAGAGTAGAAAGTATCATATTAAGCCTACAAAGATTGATCTTGATGATAAACCTGTTGAACCTGTTAAGAAGGTTGAGGTTTATGATAATTTTTTTGCCAGGATTTATAATACTCAGTATAGAAAATTAATTTTTATTCCTATTGTTTTATTGGTTTTGGCTTTTTTGGTTATTGGTTTGAATGTTGTTAAAACAGGTGATTTCTTGAATAAGGGTGTTTCTTTAAAAGGTGGAATAACTTTAACTGTTCCTGTTGAGCAAGAGGTTGATATTTTTTCTTTGCAGTCTTTTTTAAGGTCAAAGTTTCCTTTGGCTGATATTGGTGTTAGGGAGGTTTCTGAATTTGGTTTGCAGACTGCTATTATTGTTGAGGCTTCTGAGGTTACTGAGAATGAATTGTTGCTTTCTTCTGAAGAGTTTCTTGGTGATTTTGGTGATTCTTATTCTATTGAATCTATTGGTCCTTCTTTGGGTGAGAGTTTTTTCAAGCAGACAATCATTGCAGTTTTATTAGCACTTGTTTTTATGGGTGTTGTTGTGTTTTGGTATTTTAGAATGTTGGTTCCTAGTTTAGCGGTTGTTTTGGCTGCTTTTTCAGATATTATTATCGCTTTAGCAGTTGTTAATCTTATTGGTATGAAGATTAGTTCTGCTGGTATAGCTGCTTTTTTGATGCTTATTGGTTATAGCGTTGACACGAACATCTTGTTGAGTACAAGGGTTTTGAAGCGAAAAGAAGGTACTGTCACTAAAAGGATTTACAGCGCTTTATCTACTGGTTTGACTATGAATGCAACTACTATTGTTGCGGTCGTTGTTGCTCTTTTTGTTTCTCAATCAGAGGTTATTAGGCAGATTATGACTATAATTTTGATTGGTTTGATTGCTGATATGATTAATACTTGGATTCAGAATGTTTCAATACTTAGGATGTATTTGGATAGGAAGAAGTTATAATGGGTAAGCTAAAACAGATTTTTAGGAATTGGAGGATATTGTTGCTTTTAGTAGTGCTTGTTTTGGCTATTGTTAGTATTAGGCCTAATCCTTGGCATGATGGTGCTACTATTAGGTTTGTCGTTAAGAATAGTGCTGCTTCCTTGGCTGGTATTGAGAGTCCTCCTTCTGGTGGTACTCCTATGAGTAAGGAAACTATTGTTTCTATTAATAATGTGCCTGTTAAGAATGCTAGGGATTATTTTGAGTTGACTGAGGGTTTTCCTTGGAATAAAACTTTCACTATTAAGACTAATAAGCAGTTTTACAGGGTTACAACTCTTCCTGAATATAACATCACTGTTTTGAATGAAACTGAGGTTGTGACTGAGGAAGTTTTTAATGAAACTTTGAATATGACTGTTAATGTTTCTAAGTTGGTTAACAAAACCAAGAAGGAGATTATTGGGGTGGAGGATATTGGTTTAGTGGTTTATGATGCTCCAACTAATAATGTTCGAAAGGGTTTGGATTTGTCTGGTGGTACTAGGGTTATTCTTGATCCTGAAGAGGATGTTACTTCTGATGAATTAGAGGTCGTGGTTGCTAATATTAAAGAGCGTTTGAATGTTTATGGTTTGAGTGATATAACTGTTAGGGTTGCTAAGGATCTTGAGGGTTCTGAGTTTATAGTTGTTGAAATTGCTGGTGCTAATAAGGAAGAGGTTCGTGAGTTGCTTGCTCAGCAGGGTAAGTTCGAAGCTAAAGTTGGTGAGCACACTGTTTTCAAGGGTGGAAATGATATTACTTATGTTTGCAGGCGTGCAGAGTGTTCTGGTATTGATACTCAGTCTGGTTGTGGTCAATCTGGCGATGGTTGGGCTTGTAATTTTCGTTTCAGTATTAGTTTGAGTCCTGAAGCTGCTCAGAGACAGGCAGATACTACCGCTTCTTTGGATGTGGTTGTTGAAGGAACTCAGAGTTATCTTAATGAGTCTTTGGAGTTGTATTTGGATGATCAATTAGTTGATACTTTGAAGATTGGTTCTGAGCTTAAAGGTAATCCTGTGACTGATATTTCTATTAGTGGTGGTGGCTTTGGTAATTCTCAGCAAGAAGCTATTTATGATGCTTTGGATAATATGAAGAGGTTGCAGACTGTTTTGGTGACTGGTAGTTTGCCTGTGAAGTTGAATATTGTCAAGACTGATGCTATATCTCCTTTATTGGGAGAGCAGTTTGTCAAGAATGCTGTTTTGGTTGGTTTATTAGCGATTTTGTCAGTTGCTTTGGTTGTGTTTGTGGTTTATAGAAGATTTATTGTTTCAATACCTATGGTTTTTACTATGGTTTCAGAAGCAATTATTATTTTGGGTTTGGCTTCGATTATTGGTTGGAATCTTGATTTGGCTGCTATTGCAGGAATTATAATCGCTATTGGTACTGGTGTTGATCATCAGATTGTTATAGCTGATGAGCTCTTGAAAGGTGAGGGTTCTATTTATATTTCTTGGAAGGATAGGATTAAGAATGCTTTCTTTATTATAATGGCTGCTTACTTTACCACAATGGTTGCAATGGTTTTGTTATGGCTTGCAGGTGCTGGTTTGTTAGAAGGCTTCGCAATAACTACTATTATTGGTGTTTCTGTTGGTGTTTTCATCACAAGACCTGCTTATGCTGCTTTGCTTGAGATTTTAAGCAAGTAATTCTTAATTATTTTTTTATTGAATCATTAAACTTTTTTATTTTTGGATTTAGAATTATTAATGGGTCTGCAACCGAACAACCTTTATCAAGCTTGGACAGGATATGCTCCTGTTAGTCGCGATGCTAACGCATCCAAAAAAAAAATAAAAAAAAGAAAATGGGGGTCCACCCAAAACAAGACTTAACAGCCTTGAGCGGGTTTATGCTCCTGTTAGTCGCGATGTTTCACATCAAAAAGAAAAACATAAGAAAAAAAAATGGGCCCGCCCGGATTTTCGCTAAGGATTTCGATGTATGATCAAACAGGTGTACTCGACTAAGTCGATGTACGCCCAGGGATCAAGGTCACAAAACACTAATGTTTTGGGACACCAAAAACTTTGTTTTTGTTTGAACGATACCCTTGTCTCGAACCGGGGATTCCCGCCATGTCGAGGCGATGTCATTTGTGGAACGTTTTCACCATGGGACTGAAGCGAAGCGAATGTCTCACTTCGTCGTTGATGGGCGAAACCATCAAGCCACTAGACCACGAGCCCTTTCTATTATTTTATTAAAATTTAGGATATTTTATAAAGCTTGTTTTTTTTCGGGCGCTTATGTCCAACTATTTTGATGAGATTGCTGATGGTTATGAGGAGCTTTATAGGGATGAGCAGCTTAGGAAGTTAATGATTATAAAGATTTATCTTGTTGTCAGACCTGGTGATCGTTTGTTGGATGTTGGTTGTGGTTCTGGTTTTTCTTGTATGGTTTTTGATTGTAATATTACTGGTTTGGATCCTTCTAAGGAGCTTCTTAAGAAGTGTCCTTTTAGGACTGTTCAGTGTGAAGCTGAGGATATGCCTTTTCCTGATAACTATTTTGATGTTGTGATTGCTGTGACTTCAGTTCATAATTTTGATGATTATGAGAAAGGTTTGTTGGAGATTAAGAGGGTTGGTAAGTCTCGTTTTGCTTTTTCTATTTTGAAGAAAACCAAGTATTTTGATGATATTAAGTTTTTTATCAATAACAATTTTGTTGTTAAGAAAACGATTCATGAAGATAAGGATGTTATTTTTATTTGTGGTTAAAAAAATGACCTAAGACGCATTAATGGGAAAATTTGTCTATTGGTTTTTTATACTCTAAACTTTGATGAATTCTGATTTCATTGTAGAACGTGAGAAACGCATCAAGCGTTTCGAAACGTTCATCAAATTCTGTTTTGTAAGTTCCAAACCATCGTTCAATTTTACCATTTGTTTGTGGATGGTGGACTCGTCCGAGAATGTGTTTTATTCCTCTTTCTTCGCACCATTTGGTGAATGGTCCAGCTTCTGTTCTTGCAGGTGTGAATTGAGTTCCATTATCAGTTAATATTTGTGCTGGAATAGTAGTTTTTCTTATTGCTTTTTCAAAAGCAATTAATGTGTTTTCAGTGGTTTGATGTTCAAAAATTTCTGCATGAATTAAGTATCTGCTATGATCATCGATGAATGCGATGATGTTTTTGCCTGTGAATGGGCAATTGCTCCAATCGGTGTGCCATAACTCGTTTGGTTTACTTCGTTCGTATCGAGTATATTTGATTTGACTTGGTCGTTTACGTCGATTAGTTTTAAAACTGTGTTTGTTAAAGATTTTCTGAATTTGACGCTGAGAAACAGTGTAACCTTGTTTTTTAAGTAAAAACCAAGTTTTACCACTTCCATACTTGTTTTCTTTCCAGAAATTAACCACTAATTCTTCGAATTGTGGATTAATTTCTAATTCTGGTGCACCGGAAGATTTGTTTTCTAGTGCTTTCCAACCATCTTTTTTATAGTCTTCAATCCATCTGTAAAGTGTAGTCTTAGGAACCTTTCGGTTCCTACAAAGTTCTCTAATAGGCGTGATGCCAAGCATTGCTTGGCGTACACAGTAACGTTTTTTCTTGAATGAATAAGCCATAATGCTCAGAAGTATTTACAACACTATAATCTTGAATGTTGTAACTGTCCCATAATTACGTCTCAGCACATGTGGTTAAAAAAACATAACATATAAATACTTGTAATAATATTTTATTTTAATAGATATGCTTTATCTGGTGTTTTAAATGGGTTTTGAAAGTATTAAAGATGAGAGAACAAGACGGTTAGCTGAAACTCTGAAATCAAGTGGTATGGCTTGTTCTGAGTCAGAAGCCATCAGGATGGCTGAGGAAATGTCTTTTACTGCTAATAAAATACAAAAGTCTTTTGATAATCAGGATAATAAAGAGTCTGTTGATTCTACTAATGTTGATGAAGTTGTTTCTAAAATTTCAAAAGATGAATCTGTTAAAAAATTTAAGGATGAGGATGTTGTGCCTGAGAAGTTGGATGTTGAGAGTCTTGATTCTGAGTCTTTGTATAAGGCTCAAGAGTCTGTCATTAAATCCAGTTTTGGTGTTGACTTAAATTCCTATAAGACTGTTAAAGAGTTGATGGATGAGGATGCAGAGGATATTTATTCTGTGGCCGATGATTCTGATGTTAAGCCTAAGATGACTTTTATTCAGCCTGAAGAAAAGGAAGAAGTTTTTATTGATGAAAATAAACCTATTGTTTTTGATCCTGAGCAGCCTTCTCCTTTGCCTTTTAATGGTTCTCCTGATGGTAAGCACACTTTTGATCCTGAATATCCTTCTCCTTTGCATTTTAATGGTTCTCCTGATGGTAAATACACTTTTGATCCTGAAGATCCTTCTCCTATGGAGATTCAGAAGATTGCTTCTAAACCTGCGCCTGAGATTAGGGTTAAACCTGAAGAGAAGGTCGATGATAAAAAGAAGTCTGTTGATGATTCTCCCGAGTCTAAGATTGATCTCTCAGATGTTTTTAATTTCACTAAAAGAAAGTAATTTTTTTGTCTTAGGTTCTATTTTATTGTCATAAAAAGAAAACCTTTATATATTACTTTATAATCATTATTGAATATTGTTACTTTAGAATGGATAAAATCTAGGGGGTTTATAAAAATGAAAAAAATTTTAGTTTTTTTAACTGTGTTCTTGTTAATGGCAATTACTGCAAGTGCAAAACCAACACTGCCAGTAATATCTGCTGTTACAGTAACAGAAGGAAGTACAGCAATAATAGATATAACATTAACAGAAGGACCCGATAATGGTAGTACTGTCTGGGCAACTGATCTTGCTTCTTTAACACTTAGTTCAAGCAATGATACATTTGCAAGATACACTTGGGCAACCACAATTGGTGATGCAGGTGTGTATACTGTTAAATTTACAGTATCAGATGGTAACTCTTCAAATTCAGGTTATATGACCTTAACTGTCAATGCTCAATCTTGTTCTTTGACATTGTCAGAAGTGACTCTTGGAGGAACTTCACAAGAGAGAGAACTTACTGATAGCGAGACACTAACAATTACAAATTCTGGAACCAATGTAATTACAGGTATTGTTTTGTCAACAAATGCAGGATCTGATTATAATGTTAGTTTTTCATCAACAACTATTGCAAGTCTTGCTTCAGGCGCAAGCCAAACAGTGACTTTGCAAGGTTACATTCCGGATGATAAAGACTCAGAGAAGCAAAGTATAGGAATCATAACTGTAACAGGTACAGGTTGTAGTGGACAAGTAACAAAGACAGTTAACTTATACATGCAGGCAGAAAACAACTTGGAGATAAAAGATGTTGAAGTTGTTGTTAACGGAGACGATGAGAATGTTGATGATGGAGATTCAGTGGATGTCTTTCCTGCAGCAGAGATAGAGATGACTATTGAGTTGAAAAATACACATTCAGACATAAACATAGAAGATATAGAAATCACTGTTGAAGGAGAAGATGACTTGGATGATATTGATGAAGATGATGAGATATCAAGGATAAAAGATGGTGACAAGGATTCAGTGACTTTCAAATTCACAATCGATGAAGATGCAGGTGATGGAAAATACGACGTGGTAATAACTGTAGAAGGAGAAGATGAGAACGGCGCAATGCATCGAGATGAGTGGACTATTGAATTCAATCTTAATGAAGAGGGAATCATAATAACACAAGCAGAGTTGATACCTGAAAGTTTGAGATGTGGAGACGACTCATTCGACATAAAGATTGAATTGACAAATGTTGGTTCTAGAGATGAAGATGACGTAGCAATTGAAATAGAAGCAGAAACACTTGAGTTTGAAAAAAGAATTTCAAACCTGGAAATAGACGAAGACGATGAGATAACAAGAACCTACACAGTTACAGTCCCAGAAGATCTTGAGTCAGGAGTACACCTTATAGAGATAAGAGCTTACATGGACTTTGATGAGCAAACACACAGGAAGTACTTGTATTTAACAGTGCCTTCAGGATGCAGTCCCACCGATGATTCAACAAATGGCATAGTTGTGAATCCGCCTATAACAGAAGACCCAGAAACCGAAGATGTCAACTTTGTAGATGTTGGAACAACTACCACCACAACCAGTACAAGTGGAAATGTTATTTTTGGAACTGTGTGGGGAACAGTATTATTAGTACTCGGAAACGTTTTGTTGCTGTTGATAATAATAATACTAGTTGTTAAGTTCTTGATAAGACCATAGAACTATTTTTTTTATTTTTTTTCTTTTAATTTACTTCTTTAGAATTTCTTCCATTGCATGCATGAATTCTTCAGCTTCTTTTACATACTCTTCGTATTGCTCGCCAGAAATCTCTTTTATGTCCCTGGCTGTAATCATTTTCATTAAGTCATAGAAACGCCGCATAACCTTAGGATATTTTTTATTCAACAGACCAGGTCTGACAAGTTTTAACTCTAGCATGTCAGCGACGTGTTCAGGAGACGGAGGAACCTCATTAATTTTCATCAAAGCAGCGTGTGCAGAATCAATAACCACCCAGTACAAATCAACAGTTCCTTGAAGCAAATGCCATTTAGAATTGGTTAGTGTGGCTGGTGCTCTGTTGAAATAAGCCCATGTGGATTCTGGACTTGGTCTAATCCTTCCTTGGTGAAGTAATGCCTGCAATGGTTCGAAAAAACTATTATCAATCAATGCATAACCATCCCTTAATATATTAATAGCAACGGGGTCTCCGGAGCGTACGTACTCCCAAAAATTTGTAAATTTTAAAGTCGTGACATGAATCTTGGTGGAGATTTCAGAAACAATTTTTTCAACAATTAATCTGTAAGCTTGTATGAGTTCTTTGGTTAGAACTAAACTAATATCATCTACTATTAGCAAGATGTCAATGTCTTTGGTGTTCTTTTTTTTTCTTGCAGCACTTCCAAATATAATTACTGCTTTTATAAAATCATGAAACTCTTTATAGACTCTTTTAGAAAAGTTGTAAGCGATGTCAATGTCGCTTTTCTCATAATTCTCACTATTCTTTTTTTTGCGCTTTTCAATATTAAATTCCAAAAA
>JAHJDK010000162.1 GCA_018812505.1 Nanobdellota archaeon
CTTGGAAAAGGCGGATTCGAGTTCGCTTTCATCATGGATAACCTGAAAGAAGAGAGAGAAAGAGGAGTTACAATTGACTTGGCTCATAAGAAGTTTGAGACTGATAAGTATTACTTCACAATCATTGATGCGCCAGGACACAAAGACTTCATCAAAAACATGATTACAGGTGCAAGCCAAGCAGATGCTGGAGTTCTTGTAGTTGCTGCAAATGATGGAATAATGGCTCAGACAAAAGAGCACGTTTTCTTATCAAGAACACTTGGAGTTAACCAATTGATAGTGGCAGTAAACAAAATGGACATGAAAAGCTATGATCAAGCAGTTTTCAACAAGATTAAAGCTGACGTGACAACATTGCTTAAGAGCGTTGGTTATGTACCTGATAAAATTAAATTCGTACCTATAGCTTCATTGCCAGGAGATAATGTTTTCAACAAGACAGAAAAGATGCCATGGTGGACTGAAGGAACACTTTTAGATGCTATTAACAGCTTAAGTGAACCTGAAAAACCAACAAATCTTCCACTTAGACTACCTATCCAGGATGTTTATAACATCACAGGTATTGGTGTAGTTCCAGTTGGAAGAATCGAAACAGGAATCTTAAAAGTTGGACAAAAAGTTATTGCCGCACCTGGTAGAGAAGGTAAAGGAGTCCCTGGAGAAGTTAAAAGTATAGAAATGCATCACGAACAGATGAAGACTGCTGAACCAGGAGACAATGTTGGTTTTAACGTTAGAGGATTTGGTAAGAAAGACATAGCAAGAGGAGATGTAATTGGACCTGCAGATAATCCTCCAACAGTCGCAACCGAGTTCACAGCACAAATAGTTGTTTTGAACCATCCTAGTGTTGTTACAGTTGGTTACACACCTGTATTTCACATACACACAGCTCAAGTTGCATGTCAAATCACAGCAATAGAGAAAAAATTGAATCCTGCTACAGGAGAAGTATTACAGGAGAAACCAGACTTTATCAAGAATGGTGACGCCGCAATAGTTAAAATTAAACCGGTTCAACCTTTAGTTATTGAAAAGCAAAAAGAAATTCCACAACTGTCAAGATTTGCAGTCAGAGACTCAGGTCAAACGGTCGCTGCTGGAATGTGTATCGACTTAGTCAAAAAAGCTTAATTTTTTTATTTTTTATACTTTTTTGCTTTTCATGGTGAACACGAGTTTTATCATGTGGTAGGCGAACAGCGACGCCAATGAGGTTATTAATATGCAGAAAGCGAGAATAAAACTAGCGAGTACAGACATCAACAAGATTAATCAGACTTGTCAATATATTAAAGACGTTGCAGAGAAGACTGGTGTTGTTATTAGAGGACCTATTCCTTTACCTACTAAAAAACTTAAGCTTAACTAGAAAGAGTCCTTGTGGTGATGGAACAGCAACTTGGGACAGGTATGAGATGCGTGTTCATAAAAGATTGATTGATATGGGTCTTGATGAACGTGCTTTAAGGCTTGTTATGAGAGTTCCTATTCCTGAAGGTTTGAACATCGAGATTGAGATGATTGATTCTTGATTTAATTCTTTAATTTTAGATAACTTTTTATATTATCTTTTTAATTCATTTTTCTATGACTAATTTTGGTATTGCAGTTAAAGCATTCATCGTTAATCGTAATGAAGAGGTTCTGATAATAAAGAGAAGCCCTGATGATATTCACAAACCTGATGTTTGGGATATTCCTGGCGGCAGGTTAAACACTATTGATGAAGATCCTTTTGAAGGTGTTAAGAGAGAAACATTGGAAGAGGTTGGATTGGAGATTGAAATAATAAATCCTTTGCAGATTAAACATTTCACTAGAGATGATGGTCAGAAGATTACTATGATTATTTTTTTATGTAAGCCTTTGACTTTTGATGTAAAATTAAGCAAAGAACACACAGAATATAGATGGATTCATATAGACAAAGCCAAAGATATTCTCTCGCATCATTTCCATTCAGAAATTGATGCTTACAAAGAAAGAGTTTCTCCTTTTAGGTAAATGTTTAAAAATCATTCTTCATTTCCAAAGCAATGGAAGATTTAATAGCAGCTCCTTTTTATGATGAACTTGTTCAAATAGATGGAAAACCAGATTGTATTATTCCTGCAGGCACAAATCCTTTGAGACCTATTATGGGTTATGCTTGTAAAGCACTTATTCCTTTTGGTGATAAACCTATTATTTATCATACTATTAAACATATTCATGATGCTAATTTAAGCAATAAAATCTTTGTTATTAGCAATGTTTCTGCTATGAAACAACAGTTAGTTCCTTATCTTGAAAGAGATGGAATTGATAATGTAGTTTTGCTTCAGGAAGGTAAACCTGGCGATGCAGAACAAATGGTTAAAAACATAGTTTCTTCTTTTTCTCATATAACATCTAAATGGTCTATGTATTCTGTTTGTGATGTTCCGGGGTATGATGCTAATGCTATTAGGGTAATTTTCAATGATATTTCTAAAGCTATAATTGATGATACTAATCGAGGAAGAGTTGCAAATATATACACAACTATAGGAGATATTACTGATTATATGTCTCATTGTAGTAATCTTGAAAGAAAAAATGAACCAGGATTAATTCTTTCTAAATATGTTGCTGTTAAAACAGGTAATTTTAACTTATTACAACCTAATAACATTTATAATCATACAATTAAAAGAGGTAAAGAGATTTTGAAGTTTAGGAAGTTTGCAGAACTTAGAAAAAATCCTTTTAAATTTTTGTCAATTGCTGCTTCTTTTGGTTATCAAACTTTAGATGTGGTTCTTAGAGGACTCATCAATTTTGCTATTAATGATTCTGATTTGATTAGGTCTGATAATAAATTCCTTAATTCTTTAGCGTATATATTTAAGCAACCTTTTAAGAATATGAATATTCTTAACATTAGCTTAGATAAAATATCTGCTGCGGCTACACATATTGTTGGAACACCTGTCAGAGTGGTTAAGACTATTGGTAGTGCAGATATTGACAATGATAAGGAGTTTATTACCCAGCTAAGACGATATGCAACTCTTAAAAATGAATAAGTTAGAATAAACAAAAACTTCACTTTA
>JAHJDK010000163.1 GCA_018812505.1 Nanobdellota archaeon
CATTGGCTATTATCTTTAGTTTAGGAATAAATTCGAATGCTATTTTGTTCATTATGTCTGTTCTGTGAGTTCTGTAATAAATGAATTGTTGCATTATATCGACCAAGTATGATTTTACTCCAAGAACTTTCTTTACTTTGTTAATTGTTTTCTTTTTTAGTTCTTTATCTTTTTCATATTTTTTTTCAAAATTTTCTTTTTCTAGTTTTTCAAGCAATTTTTTTACATCATTTTTGTTATATCTTTTTATGTTTCCATATCTTGCTTTCATCCAACCATATTTTTTTATGAAGGAATGAATATTTTTTGTTCTTTTAATTCTATTTGTGATTTTCTGCTTAGATTGTCTTTGTATGGCACTATTAAGATGTTTATTATTTTTTCAACTTGTTTTTTGCTGAAATTCTCCAGTAGTGTTTCTTTTATTTTTTGTTCAATCCAATCGTCACATATAAAATAGATTCCTAGAGTAGGCATATAATTTGAATAGCTAGAACAAAAAGTCTTTAAATTCATGTCTTGAACATTTTTCAATTTTTTCTCTCTTATAGTTGTTTCTTCTTTAATTTTTTTAAATAGTTTTGAGTCTGAGAATAATTTTTTCGTTAATTTTTCGCTGAAACTTACTACGTGATATTTTGGATAATACCATATTCCATTTGTTACAACAAGATTGTGTATTCCATAGTTGAACCCAAGAAAATCACTCCAGTTTCTTTCATTATGATATCCTTCCATTATTATTGATACATAAAATGGAGGATATAATCTTCTTACTGTTTTTACAAAGTCTTCTTTTTCTAACATTTTTTTACTTTTTCTTTGTTTATTCTTTTCATGGTTTTGTTGATTTAAAAACTTTTTCGAAAAGAAAAAATAAAAATAAAAAATAAATTATTAGTTGTTGGTTTACTCTAGTATCTGTACGTAGTCGTTTATCACTGAGTAGCCTTCTTTTTGTTCTCTTTCAGCATTTCTGTCTATTAAGAAGACTGATCCTACTCCTGCTTCTACTGCTGCATCTACTTCTGGTTGTTCATCTGTTATGTATGCTACTGTTTGAAGGTTGACTCCTTCTTGTATTGCAATTTTTTTGTATGTTTCTGGGTCGTATTTGCTTCCTAATCCGTTTTTGAATGCTGTGTGATATTTGTTGACTATATATCCTATTCCTGCGCCTTCAAATCCTAGTTTTGTTCCTTTTGCGCCTCCTGTTCCGAAGACTGAGATTGGTATTTCTTTTTCATTTACATCTTTTAATGTGTCTGTAACGTCTTGGTATAGTTTTAGTTGAATTTCTTTGCTTTCATATCCTATCTCTGCTGCTACGTCATATATGTTTATCATTTCGTTGAATTCAGGACTTCCTTTTGGGCTTTGGTTTCCTAGTGTGTATTTTTCAACTATATTATCTAGGCCTGTTCTTTTACTTGCTTCTTCTTGGACATGCGTGTTATTCATCAAGTAGTCTGTTACTTGTTTGATTTCTTCTTTCTTAGGGGTTGTTGTTCCCATCACGTCTGTCCATAGATATTGGTATATAGGGTTTTGGTTTTGTTCTGTTGTGTTTTGGTTCATTTTGATTTCCTCCTTGTTTACAAATTAATGTTGTGTTATTACTATTAAGGAGTTATAACTATATAAACCTTATCTCCCCCTATAGGGGTTAAAAACACAACTTTTATATATGGTTATTAAGTAAAATAAGTATGAATGAAGAAATACTTGAAGCATTATACTCGATAGGACTAACAAAAGGAGAGGCTGCGGTATATTCAAACTTATCAATATTAGGCACTTCAACAGTAGGACCAATAATTGACAAATCAGACGTTTCTGCATCAAAAGTGTATCAAATACTAGATAGATTAATGACTAAAGGACTGGTAAGCATGATGTTGAATGAAAGAAAGAAACAGTTTACAGCCTTACCTCCTGAAATTCTTCTCAAATATTTAGATGATGAACTTGAAAAAATCGAGTCAAACAAAGAACGAATAAGTTCAATAATTCCTATTTTAAAAGCAAATCAAGAATCTGCAGATAATTCTCCAGTTGCAGAATTTGTAAAAGGAGAAAGATCTTTTATCAACATAACAACTAATTTAGTTTCAAATTTGGATGAAGAAGGAACTTATTATTCTCTTGCAGGCACTAGAACAGGATTTAAGCTCAGGAAATATTGGTTTGAACACAGTCAAATGATTTCTGAAAAGAAACAAAGACAATTAGTGACTTATGAAAAAAAACAGTGGGTTGATAATGACCCAAAAATACACAGGCGAAAGGAAAGAAAGGAGTATTACCCTGTGGTTTTAGCTGAAGATGATCTTGATTTTCCAAACATAGCGATTTATGGAAACAACACTTTTTTGAGTGATTTTGATGAGAACGGAACTATTTTTGGGCTTGTAATAAGAAATAAGACATTGACAAATTCTTTTGTTAAACTGCTTAAATATATCAGAAAGAAAGGGTTTGTTCCAGAAGGTTTTCAAAAAGCACCTGATGAATGATGATTATAATTTTCTAACTACTCCTTTGTTTGCGTCAACCTCAACTAGGTCGCCGTCCTTTAAGACTTGTGTTGCTATCTTTGTTCCTATGATACATGGTATTCCTAGTTCTCTGCTGATTATGGCTGCGTGGCAGGTCATTCCTCCTTCATCTGTTACTATTGCTGCTGCTTTTTGTAAGTATGGAAACATTTGGGGGTTTGTCATTCCTGTAACAAATATATCTCCTTCATCAATGTCCTTCACTTTAACCCAACTCAAATGAAGTCTGACTTTTCCAGTTGCTTTTCCTTTTGATGCTGGAAAACCTTTTATTTCTTTAGTTTTAGGTTCAATTTGTTCTTTTAATTCTAAATATTTCTGTCCTGTAGCACAAATATATTTTTCTCCTTCTATGAAAAAGACGCACCCGTCTTTTCTTTTATTAGTTTCTTTTAGGTTAATTTTTTTTCCTTCTAGAGTGTTTTTTAGTTCATCACTTTTCAAAAACATTGCTGCATCTCTTGTAATACCTGTTTTTTTACAGAAATATTTCATAAACAAATCTAAATCTTCAAACATTTTATCATTTTTCAAGTGCAGAGATAGTTTTATTTCACCTAATTCTCTTAAAATATGTATTATCTTTTTTTCTTCATCTGTGAATTTTACTTCTTTTTTGTTCTTTTTTGTATGAAGCACTTCGTTTAGTACGTCTGCATTATGGTTTTTAAGCAGTCTGTCTTCTATTGACTTAAAAAATGGGTATTCGCAGTACCTGTAAACATTTAGGTATTCAAAAGTTAGCTGGTCAAATTTTTCCCATTCTTCTACAACTTTATCTTCTTTAAAGGAAAATGAAAATTCATCAATTCTTTTTTCAATATTTTTCATTGTTTTGATTAAATTATTAAAGAATCTATTATTAAGCATTTGTTCGCCAATGGTATAAGCTTGTCTCCAGCCTTCTTTTGAAAAATAAAGTGATAGTTCATTATTTTGATAAAATGAAACAACTTCAGCATCACTATAGCTTCCTTTTCTGTAAAGATTATTTATAAGCATGAAAGGAATGTCTGATGCCCTTGTATGAAATTCGTACTTTTTCATTATAACTTCCTCACCACTCCTTTGTTTGCGTCAACCTCAACTAGGTCGCCATCTTTTAATGCTCTCGTGGCTATTTTCGTTCCTACGATGCATGGAATTCCTAGCTCTCTGGCAACGATTGCTGCGTGGCAGGTCATTCCGCCTTCATCTGTTACTATGGCTTTTGCTTTTCTCATTGCAACAACGAATTCAGGACTTGTCATCGCTGTTACTAAGATTTCTCCTTCTCTGAATGAGTCAAAGTGTCTCGCACCTGATAATATCTTAACTTTACCTTTTACTTTTCCTTTGCTGACAACCATTCCTTTTATCTCTTTCAGGTTTAGGTCTACTTTTATTGTGGTGTATCTTTCTGCTATTGCGTTTGCTTCTTTTCCATAATAATTTTTCCCACTGTTTTTTCTTGCTATGTAGTATGAGATGAATCCTTCTTTTCTCTCTTTGATTTTTTCAACTTTAATTCCTTTCTCCCCTAGCTTTATAAGGTCTTGTTTTGAGTATAGCAGCAGGTCTCCAAAACTTACTTTATATCTCTTTTCAAGTTCTTTTGCAAACAAGCTTGTCATGTGTAATGCCATGAATATGAATTGTTTTCTGTAGTCCTGCCACCATATGCTGAAGCTTAGTCTTGAGCCAATTAGTTGTGTTTTTGGAGATATGTTGTATTTTTTGATTGCTGCTTCTTTTTTTTTCTTGGTTCTCTCAGGAAAACTTTTTATCTCGTCTATTTTTCTTTTTGCTTTTTCTATTGAGACTTCGTTGATTCTTTCTTCAAATAGTTTAATGTCTGCAATCTTCACTCTTCCATAACTGTTTTCCAGCCAGAAATATTTTTTTGCATGTTTGTCTAATGTTTTGCTTTCTAGTTTTAGTTTGAGCAGTTCTAATTCTTCTAGCTGGTAGAATGACAGTTCTTCAGGTGCTGACAAGACTTCAAGTATCTCGATACTGTTTTTAGGATGATTTTTTTCAACTGCTTGTTTTAGTATACTTTCGCCGCCAAAATTTGCTATTTCAGGGATTAATCCATAAGCCCAGAAGTCGTCATAAAATTTATGGAATAGCTTCATAGCGTTCACTAGTTCTTTACTAGACATCTCATAGAGTTTTTTAGCTGTTGTTTTTGTTATGAATTCTACCATTGAGTTTTTTATTTTTGTCCATTTTTCATAGACTTGTTTGCATCTTTTTTCGTCTAGAATATATGTTTTAAACATCTTCTCGCCGCAATCATACAGTTTTTTATAGTCTGACACAAAAAGTACTTTCCCATCTTTTATATGCACTAATGCGTCACTCCAGGATATTTTATTGTAGTTCTTGCAGGCAATCATTTGTTCCATGAAGTTGTCTATGTATAGAACTTGTCCGTCAATTGGCCCCCATTTCCAAAGCTTGTTTTTTGGGTTAATCATTTTATCTTTTTTACGGTTCCATGGTTGGCGTTTACTTCTATGATGTCGTTGTCTTTCAGTATTCTGGTGGCTGCTTTTGTTCCTATTATGCATGGTATTCCTAGTTCTCTGCTGATTATTGCTGCGTGGCAGGTTATCCCGCCTTCGTCTGTCACTATCGCTGCTGCTTTCTTCATTACAGGAACAAATTCTGGTCTGGTCATGCTTGTAACCAGTATATCTCCTTTGTTCATCTTGTGAAAGTCTTCGTGGCTTTTTATTATCTTGACTTTTCCTGTTGCTTTTCCGAGATTTGCAATGTTTCCACGCAAATCACCAAATATATCTTCTTTGTTGAATGAGTCAATCTCTTTTTCTAATTGTTGTGCTTTTTCAAAGTTCAGGATGTTTCCTTTTTTTGGTGTGAATATTACCCCTGTTAGTTTTTGTCTTTGTTTGATTTCTTTTATGTTGACTTTTTTCCCTTCAAGTATTTTTTCAAGTTCAAAGCCTGTTGTGTATTCTAGACTTTGTAGATTTATCTTTGTTCTTTTCGAAGCTTCTTTCAAGAATAATCCTATATAATAATGTGCGATGAGGTTTGCTTTTTTTCTTTGATCTTGCCAGTCAGTGTATTCCTCTGTTAATTTTATGAGTAATCTTAGTTCTTTGTTGAATTCTAGTTCTTTCATTAAATGTTCTTTTTCTTTCTTGCACTTTTCCAGTTCTGAATGGTAGTTATTTATATAATTCAACACTTCTTTTTTGTTTTTTGAATGCTCTTTAACTCTGAAGAAAAAATATTTTTTATCTAATATTATTATTCTAACATAGTTGTTTTGTATCCAGTGCCATTTTTTTGAGTGTTCTTTAATATTCTTTTTAATATCCTTGCCTTCTAAGTAGTCTTTTACTATTAGAAAAAGTTCGTACTTTTCATCTCCTAGAAATGAGGTGGTGACTGGTTTGCTTAATAGATTTATTATTTTGTTGTATTCTTTTTCTTTGTTTTTCTTTTTTAAAAAATTTATGAGTTTTTTCTCAATATCCACTTCTAAAAAGTGTCCCATTGTATCAGCCATCATTGGGATTGAGTATTCTGTGATGTAGGTATTCCTAAATATTTTGTAGAGTGAAGCGAATTCTTTGTCAGAGATTTTCTTGATGTTGGTTTGGTCAATCTTGTTGCAGAGTTCATAAAATTCTTTTTCTAGTGGTTTCCATTTATTGATTGTTTTTTGTGTGAATTCAGGGTCTTTTGACTCCTTTTTTTTGATTATGTTTCCAAATCTGAACATGTCTTTCTCATCGTAGCCATATCTGAAGTAGTTGTTTCTTATAACACTAAATATTATGTTAAAACTGAAACCCATTCTTTTGTGCAGTTCAATACTGGCGCATTGGTTTACATACCATATGTAATGATATTTTCCAGGTCCAGCTTCCACCCATGGCTTACAGTTTTTAGGCAATACACTGTTCATTTTATTCTCCTTAATTCGCACTTGACCCCTTTCTATGTATTATTAATATGTTGTTTTCTTTAAAAAATTTCTGAAAAATTAGTGTGCGACATAAATAATGACTTCATTAATCAAAAATTTAAAATATTAAAAAACTCGTTTTTTAACGCTTAAAAACCCGGATGTTTTGGTTGTTGTATTAAACCCTGTTGAAAATGTATTATTCCAAAATTAGTATTTTCACTACTTTTTAGTGTTTACA
>JAHJDK010000164.1 GCA_018812505.1 Nanobdellota archaeon
AACCTTTTTAAATAATACCTCATTACTAAGTTGTAAAATGCAACGAATGATTCAAAAAGAAGTTCCATTAGAAAAAGTAGTTGAAAATGGAGATTTTTTAATAATTGAAAAAGAAGTTGATAATCGAGTGGTTGATAGACAATGTGGATTTTATTATACAGATAGACAAGGACGTTTAGTTCTAACAAATTTTGATTCAACTATTGAATTATCAACATTAAATGAACACGGTATGTCTCATAATTATACACTTCCTCACCATGATCTTTGTCCTAAATTAGAAGATATAACTCATTATTATCGCATACCTAATTCTGAAATTAAATAGTAATTTTAGCTTAAGTATTAATTGCACCTAACACCAATTAAGAGATGTTAAATTCTTTTTTCATATTTTAAAAATATTTACTTATGTTTGACTTTTTGTGTTTTTTCTCGTGTTTAATTAAATGAAACCCAGAAGGGTTTCATTTATATATGAGTGTTGTCATAGTAGTCATTTGAGGTGACATACAATGAAAACGCCATATAGTGATGACAAAGGAGTTGTTGGTTTTATTAAAAGTTTCGTTGTTGCGATGATTCGCAGCAGACATGGAGTGTTGGCAGAGTTCGCAACTTTGTTGCGATTTCAGCCAGGAACGAAAGGTTTTCATCGTCGGTATGAAAGGCTTGTTTCTTTGATGAACCATTTAAAGCAGGCATACAAAGAAGAAGTATCTTCACATCTCAAAACTTTGCCTGGTCTAACTCTCGGAATCTTTGACGACACAACCATTAAAAAGGCTGGTAGATGCTTTGAAGGAGAAGGAGTTCATCATGATCATATTACCGGTAAGAACTACAATGGTTTTAAGGTTTGTAGTACTGCTATTTATCGTGGTGGAAAAACAGCTGTTGTTGAAACAACTTTTTCCTCAAAACAAGAGTCGAAAATTGACTTGTTTAAAGAATCGTTTAATAGTTTATGTCATGAAGAGTTAGCGCCTGATGTTTTCTTGTTTGACACTTGGTACTCTTTAAAGCCAGTACTTAAGCTTATAGAAGAGCATTGTAAGTTGTACGTTACTCGTTTGCGTAGCAATCGAGTAACTTTTGTGGATGATGAATGCTTATCATTGAAACTTCTGGCTATAAACTTTTCTCATCATCAATATTGTCCTGTGAGGGTTCATGGTAGGACTTATTGGGTTATAGACATAAGGCTTAATCTTAGTGGTTTGGGAGAACAAAGAGTTATTGTTAGTAAGGATTCTGTGCATGCAAGACCAGTTTTTTTAACGACTAATAGTGAGACTTTCAGCACGAAGTTCGTGTTGATTTTGTACCTTAAGAGGTTTCAGATAGAGCTTTTTTTCAAGGATGCAAAACAGTTCTTGAATCTTGAAACGTTTCAATGTAGAACTAAAGAGAAGTGGGGTTTACACTTCTTGTTTGTTCAGCTGGTTCATTGGTTTATTCAACGAAGAAACAGTATTAGCAAGGTTGTGCGAGGGATTCGAGAATCCCTCGACAAAATTCAGTCATATATAAATGAAAATCAACTATTTAACAAATTCATCGACGCACTAAAAAAGAGGTGTCAAATGTAAGATATTTAATTTTTTCATAACATAAAAACTTAACTTTTGGTGTTCTTCCAGTAATCTTCAAAGTATGCTTTAAAGGTTTCTGCGATTTGTTGGTTTAAAATTTCTATGACTAACGGCTTTTTTCTATCTTGCAGGTATATTTGAGTTACATTGCTGTAGATTAATATCCATGATTCTGTGTGGATATCAGTATTCATGTATCTTGCTTCGCATAGTTTGTATGAGTTCCTGTTTTGCAGTACTTCTTTTGCTGTTCCTCTATTGAATAGCATCCTGTTTTTTATCCCTTCCTTATCTCTTTTTTCATGGTCTCGTTTCCAGAATTCATGGTATTTATCTTCTTGTATTGGCAGTATTCCTAGTGCCAGTATTTCATCGCCTTTCTTTAGTCTGTGGTGATACTGCAAGTATGCTGTTTGTAATCCTTTATATCCTTCAAAAACGTGTATCTCTGTTGAAGGAGTTGTTTCCCTCAACAATAATAGTTGTGGCAGTAAGTTTTCTACTTTGTTTTTGCTTTCTTCCAGTTGATTACGTCTTTTCTCAATGTAATCCAGAATCCTTCTTGGTGATGCTGCTTCATAGTACTTTGTGTTTTCTCTGGTCACATAGCTTACTAAACCTTCTTCCATCAGCTTATCCAGAATGTTGTAGATGAATGATCTTGCTATTCTTGATTTTTCTATGATTGGTCCTGTTGTTGAAGCTCCTAGTTCTAAGAGTGCCAGATAGACTTTTGCTTCTCCGTCTGTTAGTCCTGCTTCCTTTACAAGTTCTGTTTCATACATACCTACTAGTAATGGTAGGGAGATATTTAAATACTTTTCGGGGAAACCATTATCAGGTGATAAAATGACCTCCTCTTGGGACTGAAGTCCCAAGTATCCGTTTAGCAGGCTAAACCATGATGCTTAGCTTGTTCCAAAATGTATTTGACAGTGTCAGATAACTGATTGTAGCCAACTGTGACTGCTGAGCCTCCTCTGCTCC
>JAHJDK010000165.1 GCA_018812505.1 Nanobdellota archaeon
CAACCGGCATGGGTAAGACTGGTGTAGCCTTAATGCTTACAGCGCAAAGACTTGAGCAGCACCCAAACTCTAAGGTATTAATTCTGGCACCGACGAAACCTCTAGTTGAACAAATAAAAAACGTATTCCAAGAGCACCTAGATAAAGAAATAACTATGTTTACGGGATTTGTAAAACCAGAAAAAAGAGCAGAATTATGGAAAAACGCAAAAATAATTATTAGTACACCACAAGGTGTAGAAAATGACATTATTACCAATAAAATTTCACTATCAGATGTTAGTTTATTAGTTTTTGATGAAGCACATAGAGCAGTAAAAGATTATTCATATGTGTTCATTGCAAAACAATATAATAAATTAGCAAAATACACAAGAATATTAGGATTGACTGCCTCACCAGGATCAGACATGTCTCAAATAGAAGAAGTTTGTAATAATCTATTTATAGAAGATGTAGAAATAAGAACTGAAGAAGATGAAGATATTAAGACTTATATAAAAAACACTGATGTTAAATGGATAGAACTTGAATTTCCAGATAAATTAAAATTAATAAAAAATTGTTTTGATAACAGTATTAAAAATAAATTATTAGAAGTTAAAAACTTAGGTTATTTAAACGGATCAACTAATAATTATACTAAAATAACTCTTTTAACATTACAAATAGAACTAAGAGGAAGAATTTCTTCTGGAGAAAAGGATTTTGGTATTTTAAAATCAATAAGTTTGTTAGCAGAAGTGATGAAACTTCAACACGCTTTAGAATTACTTGAATCACAAGGTTTAGAACAATTAGAGAAATATTTAATGAAAATTGACGAACAAGCAGTTTCTAGTTCTGTAAAAGCAGTAAAAAATCTTGTTAAAGATTTAGATTTTATTAAAGCAAAAAAATTAACTGAAGAATTGATAAAAGAAGGATTTGATCATCCAAAAATTAATTTTTTAAAAGAATTAATTAAAAAAGAAGTAACAAAAAATGCAGATGTCAAAATAATAATATTTACTCAATACAGGAGTTCTTCTCAAAAAATAAAAAAAATTCTTGACAATTTAAGCTTAAAAAACAAAATGTTTATCGGTCAAAGTAAGAAAGAAGAAATAGGATTATCTCAAAAAGAACAAAAGGAAATATTAGAACAGTTTTCAAGAGGAGATTTTAACTGTTTAATAAGTACTTCTGTTGGTGAAGAAGGATTAGATATACCTCAAGTTGATTTGGTAATATTTTATGAACCAATACCTTCTGCAATAAGAAGTATACAAAGAAGAGGTAGAACAGGTAGATTAGAAGAAGGAAGAGTTATAATTTTAATGACAAAAAATACTCGAGATGAAGCTTATAGATGGTCTTCTCATCATAAAGAAAAAAGAATGTACAGAAATTTAAATATACTTAAACAAAAATTAGATAAGATTGAACTTTCAAAAAATAGTACTGAAAAAAAATTAACATCTTTTATTGAATCAGATAAAATAACTATTTTAGTAGATTACAGAGAAAAAAGTTCTAAAATAATAAAAATGTTAATTGAAAAAGGAGTTAATATAGAATTAAAATCTTTAATGATAGGTGATTACCTTTTAAGTGAAAATGTTGTTGTTGAGTATAAAACTAAACGAGACTTTGTGAATTCAATAATAGATGGAAGACTTTTACAACAATTAAGAGAATTAACAAGCTACTTAAAACCATTATTAATTATAGAGGGAGAAGAAGATATATATTCACAGAGAAATATTCATGAAAATGCAATTAGAGGCATGATATCTACAATAGCAATTTCATATAGAATACCTATAATATATACAAAAAATGAGTATGATACTGCAGAAATACTATATTTAATAGCAAAAAAAGAGCAAAACAATGAACAAAAAAATTTTCAAATGCACACAAATAAACCACTGTCACTAAAAGAACAACAAGAATATGTTATTAGTGCAATTCCAGGAATAGGTTCTAAGTTGGCAAAACCTCTTCTAAAAAAATTTAAGTCTATAAAAAAAATTGTTAATTCTGATGAAGATTCTCTTAAAAAAATAGATTTGATAGGAGAAAAAAAGGCAAAAAAAATCAGAGAATTAATGGATTTGAATTATAATGAATAATTATGTTTAATAAGTATCAAAAACAACTAAACTTTCAGTACTTGCAATACCTTCTAAAATAAGTAATTTGTTTTGAATGAATTTTTTTAAATCATCTCTAGAATCAACCACTACTTTTGCAATAATATCATATCTTCCATAAATTTCATGCATTTCTTCAACTTCTTCATAAGTTTTTAGTTTAGAACTAACAAGTTTTAATTTTCCATGAATTGTTTTTATTAATATGTAACTTATTTCCATTTTAGAAAGAGTAATCTTTTAACTTTTTAATTCTTTTCATTATAAAACACATTAAAAATATAAAGGATTGTTAATTCATTTAATATATGTTTATTAGCAAAACACTAAATTTTTACAAGAGAGAAGATATACAAGAGGCCATATTAAAAGTTGCTGAAAATAAAGAAATAGCAATAAAATATGGTGAAAAAGGATTTGGTAAACGACCAGATGTTCTACAGTATAAAAGTGATATATTAGAACATGCAAAAAAAGGTGCAACATCTTTTCATTGTTCAGAAGAATTATGGTATAATCCTTTGCAAATAACAACAAATCTTAAAGTAGAGGAGCTAAATAATTTAAGAAAAGGATGGGATTTAGTATTAGATATTGATTGTAAATTATTAACTTACTCAAAAATAGCTGCTTATTATACTGTTCAAGTGTTAAAACATCATAATATAAAATCAATAACTTGTAAATTTTCAGGAAACAAAGGTTTTCATATAGCAGTACCATTTGAATCATTTCCTAAAAAAATTGGTGGTGAAGAAACTAAAAACATGTTTCCAGAAGCACCGAGAAGAATTGCATCATATATTAAATATCTTATAAAAGATAAAGTTAGTGATGCTATTTTAAATTTAGAGAAAAACAACTTTGAAAAAATAGTGAAAAAAACAGGAAAAAAAGCTTCAGAGATAATAAGAATTAATATTAATGAATACGGAGATAAAGTTGAAAAACTTAATGCAGAACCTTTTTTAGATATAGATACCATTTTAATATCTTCAAGACATCTTTTTCGAATGCCATATTCTTTTCATGAAAAATCACAATTAGTTTCTATTCCCATAAATATTGAGAAAATATTATCTTTTAAAAAAGAAGATGCTAAACCTGAAAATATTATTGTAAAAGAATGTTTTTTAGAAAGAAATGCAAAAGAAAATGAAGTATCAAATTTAATAGTGCAAGCTTTTGATTTTGAAATTAAAGATCTTAAAACTGAAGAGCAAACAAAAAAAGAGTTTAAGTATGATATTGTGACAGATGCTATACCAGAACAATTATTTCCTCCTTGTATAAAAAGAACTTTTCAAGGACTAGAGGATGGAAGAAAAAGGTCTGTGTTTATGCTTATAAACTTTTTAAGTTCTGTTGGTTGGAATGGAGAAGAAATAGAATCCAAATTAATAGAATGGAATAAAAATAACAGAGAACCATTAAGAGTTGCATATTTACAAGGACAAATTAAATATAGTAAATTCAAGAAAGAAACAATCCCTCCCCCTAATTGTGATAACAATTCATATTATCAATCAATAAGTATTTGTAATCCTGATGAAATATGTAAGCGAATAAAAAATCCCATACAATATACTAAAATAAAAGCAAAAGAATTTATAAAAAATTCTAAATTGAAGAAAAATGATAAAAAGAAGTGAAAATAATTTTTTTTCATAAGATTTATAAACAAACAGCTTTTTCAAGACAGCATTGAGCTCTTAACAAAGTCAAATCTTTGTATGATAAGCCTGGAAGAGAACCTTTTTCAGGACACAAGAATTAAGATATTTGTGTTTCTAAAAGAGGTTTTTGAAAGGTAATTAAGAGTTTAATAATTAATATTAAGTTTAAAATGCCAAGTATAAAAAGACCAAGAAAAGGGAGTATGCAGTATTGGCCTAGAAAAAGGGCTAAAAAATCTTATGCAAGAATAAGATCTTGGCCAGAAACTAAAGAGCCTAAACTATTAGGATTTATAGGCTACAAAGCAGGAATGGTACATAAAATAGCAATTAATAATAATAAAAATTCACATATGAAAGGAGAAGAAATAGCAGTTCCTGCAACAATTGTTGAATGTCCTCCTTTAAAAATTCTATCTGTAAGATTTTACAAAATAATAAAAGGCGTTTTGCAAGTGGAGAAAGAAATATTTTTTAAAACAGAAAAAAATCTTAAAAGAAAAACAAATGTTTCAAAAGATAATTCAAAAGAATTAGAAACTTTAGACTTTTCATCTTATGATAACATAACTGTTTTAGTTTATTCTCAACCTGAAAAGACAACAATAGGAAAGAAAAAACCAGAAGTTGTTGAAATGGGTTTAGGAGGCTCTAACGAAGACAAAATTAATTATGTAAAAAATAATTTTGATAAAGAAATAGTTGTAGATTCTGTTTTTTCAGAAAATCAAATGATAGATATTCATGCAATAACAAAAGGACAAGGATATCAAGGACCTGTGAAAAGATTTGGAATAGGTCTGAAAAGTCATAAATCAGAAAAAGGAATAAGAGCGCCAGGATCATTAGGACCTTGGAATAGACACCAACACATAATGTGGAGGGTTGCTCATGCAGGACAAACAGGTTTTCATCAAAGAATAGATTATAATAAGCAAATACTAAAATTATCAAACGAAATATTAGAAGAAGAAAAAAATATCCATAAGTATGGATCTGTTAAATCAACATATTTATTACTTCATGGTTCTATTCCAGGACCAAAAAAAAGAACCCTAGTAATGACTGCTCCTATGAGAGAGAAGAAAAAGAAGCATCAATTAACAATAGAAGAATAACTTTAACAATAAAATGAAACTAAAAATATTAAGTTTAGGAAAAACTGAAACAGGATCAATAGATTTACCTAAACAATTTTATGAGCCTATAAGAATTGATTTAATACAAAAAGCATTTTTAGTGATACAATCAAATAATCGACAACCATACGGATCATATCCTGAAGCAGGAAAAAGAGCTTCTGCAGAACTTTCAAGAAGAAGAAGAAAATATAGAGGTTCATATGGTTTTGGAATTTCAAGAGTTCCAAGGAAAATATTATCAAGAAGAGGAACTAGAATGAATTGGGTTGGTGCTTTTGCTCCTGGAACTGTAGGAGGAAGAAGAGCTCATCCACCAAAAGCAGAAAAAATATGGTCTAAAAATATTAACAAAAAAGAGAGGCAAAAAGCTATAAGATCAGGATTGGCAGCAACTCTTGATGTTGAGTTAGTTAAAAAAAGAGGACATATACCTCCACAAAATTATCCTTTTATAATAGTTGATGATATTGATAAAATTACACAGACAAAAAGCTTAAAAGAATCATTAGAAAAAATAGGGTTTGCAGATGAATTAAAAAGAGCAAAAAATAATGATAGTAAAGGTTTGTTATTAGTTTCTGCAAAAAAAGGATTAAAGAAAATTTGTGCAAACATACCAGGATTTGAAGTTGAAACAGTATCAAATCTCAACATGAAGTTGTTAGCTCCTGGAGGAGTACCTGGTAGATTAACCATTTTTACACAATCAGCAATTAATGAGTTAAACAAAACAAAATTATTTACAACAAACTATAAATCTGAAAAAGAAGTAGAAACAAAGAAAAAATTTAATGAATCAAAAAAACCAAAAGAATTAACAAAATCAACAAAAGATAAATTATCTACAAAAGGAGTTAAAAAATGAGTATAATAAAATACCCTTTATCAACAGAGAAATCAATAAGGCTTATGGAATCAGAGAATAAGTTAGTATTTGTGGTTGATAGAAAATCAAACAAAGAAGATATAAAATTAGAGATAGAAAAACAATTCAAAATGAAAGTAAAAACTGTAAACACACTGATAACTCCTGAAGGAAAGAAAAAAGCATATGTTAAATTTGCAGATGAAACACCTGCAATAGATTTAGCAACTAAATTAGGATTGATGTAAATATGGGGAAAACTTTAACACAACAGAAGAGAGGAAAAGGTTCGAGTACTTATAGATCAAATGGCTTTAATTCTGTTGGAAAAACAACACAAATTGAACAAAAATTTACACGTGTAAAAGATATATTAAACTGTGTAGGTCACAAAGCACCAATATTACAATTAGAATATGAAAATAATCAAAGGAGTTTTAGTGTTGCTGCAGAAGGAATAAAAGTAGGTGATACACTTAAATGTGGAGAAGGAGCAGAACTAAAAATAGGTAATTCATTATATTTAGCAGATATTCCTGAAGGAGTAACAATATTTAATATAGAAATAACACCAGGAGATGGTGGAAAACTAGTCAGAACATCAGGTACTTTTGCAAAAGTTGTGTCAAAAACAAAGAATAAAATCATAATTAAGTTACCATCAGGAAAACAGAAAGAGTTAAATCCTAAATGTTTGGCTTCGATAGGTGTTGTTGCAGGATCAGGAAGAACAGAAAAACCCTTTTTAAAAGCAGGAAATAAAAAGAAAACAATGGCTGCAAGAGGAAAGTATTGGCCTATTGTATCAGGGGCAGCTATGAATGCAGTTGATAATCCACTAGGAGGCTCTAGATCTTCAAGAAAAGGAAGACCAACTATCGCTCCAAGAAACGCACCACCAGGAAGAAAAGTTGGAATGATAAGACCAAGACAGACAGGAAGAAATAGGTGATTTTATGGCTAAAGAATTTTTATATAGAGGAAAAAAATTGGAAGAGCTTCAAAATTTATCAATTAAAGAGTTTTCAGAATTAGTACCTTCAAGACAAAGAAGAAAAATAAGAAGAGGATTATCAGAAGAAGAAAAAAAATTAATTGAAAAATTACACAAAAAAAATAATGTTAAAACTCATTTAAGAGATATGATAATATTACCTTTTATGGTTGGAAAAACAATAAAAGTTCATAATGGAAAGGAGTTCAAACAATTCATTATACAAGAAGAAATGATAGGCCATATAATGGGAGAATATGTTTTAACAAGAAAAAAATCAGAACATAGCGCACCAGGAGTAGGTGCCACAAGATCAAGTTCAAGTGTATCAGTAAGATAAATAGTGTAATAATATGAAAGAAACTAATTTAAACAAAAATTCAGAAAACACAGCAAAAACGATTATGAAAGAGTTACCTATATCAACAAAACACGCAATAGAGTTATGTTCTCTATTAAGATATAAAACTGTTGAAGAAGCGAAAAAAATTTTAGAAGGAGTAATAATTGATAATAAACCAATAAAGTATAACAGATTCACAGCAGGTGCAGGACATAAAAGTAATATTGGTTCAGGGAAAATTCCAATAAAAGCATCAGAACACATTTTAAAAGCAATAAAATCTGTGGAGTCAAATGCTTTAACAAAAGGTTTGAGTAAAAACTTAAAAATAACACATCTGTTGGCAAACAAAGCTTCAAGACCTTTTCATTATGGACGACAAAGAAGAATAAAAATGAAAAGAACACATATAGAAGTTGTTGTTAAAGAAATAAAACAAATTAATGAGACGCAGAAAAAGTCAGATTTAAAAGTAAACACTGAAAAAAATAATTTACAATCAGAGATTAAACAAGATCAAATTAAAGAACTTAATAAAACTAAAAAAATCAATAAAAAGCAAGACTTAAATGAAGTGAAATTATGATAGAAAGAAAATTTGTAGCGGATAATGTAAAGGAATTTCAAATTAAAGAGTTTGTGAAAAAAAACTTAGGTAGAGTAGGCCTTAGTGACGTCAGATTACAAAGAACCCCTTTAGGAGAAAAAATAATTATAGCGGCTTCAAGACCTGGTTTGGTAGTTGGAAGAGCAGGTGCAAATATATCAAAAATAACAAAAGAACTCAAATCAGTTTTTAAACTTGAAAATCCACAAATAGAAATAGAAGAAGTCAAAGAAATAGGTTTAGATGCAAATATAATTTCAGAATTAATTGCAGGATCTTTAGAAAGATATGGTTCAGCGAGATTCAAAGGAATAGGACATAAAGCAATGAGTGATGTAATAAATGCAGGAGCAATAGGTGTTGAAATAATTATTTCAGGAAAAATTCCTGGTAGTAGAGCTAAGAATTGGAGATTTTATAAAGGCTACTTAAAAAAATGTGGTGATATATCTGTTGATGGAGTACTTAAATCAATTTCAATAGCTAAACTAAAAACAGGAATTGTAGGAATAAGAGTTAGCATAATGCCTTCAACATTAAGGTTACCTGATGATATAAGATTAAATCCTAAATTACAAGAAGTTGAAGAAGAAATTAAATCTGAAGATGTAAAAGAAGTAATAGAAGAGATAGAAAAAATAGTTGTCGAGAAAATTTCAGAAGTAAAAAAAGAAGAGAATAACAATGAAGAAATAGTTGAGCAAAAAGAAGATGTTAAACAAGAATTCGAAATTAATGATTCAAAAAAAGCAAAAGAAAACAAAAAATTAACTAAAAAGAAAACACTAAAAAACAACACAAAATGAAATTCAAAGAATTATCAAATTTAAACAATGAAGAATTAAATAAGAAATTAGAAGAAGTTAAAATTGAATTAATAAAATTAAATTCACAAGTTGCTACAGGAATAACAATAAAAAGTCCTGGACAAATAAAACAATTGAAAAAAACAATTGCAAAAATAAAAACAATACAAAAACAAAATGAGTGATATATGCACCACATGTGGGTTGCCCAAAGATCTTTGCGTTTGTGAGACAATCGCAAAGGAAAGCCAAAAAATAGTAGTAAAGATACAGAAGAAAAAGTTTGGAAAAAAATATACTGTGATAACAGGAATAAACGAAAACGAAATTGATTTAAAAGATTTGGCTAAAAAACTCAAAACAAAATTTGCTTGTGGCGGAACAGCAAAAGATGGATATATAGAATTACAAGGAGACCACCTAAAGCAAATTCGTGAAGAGCTAGTATCTTTGGGGTTCGCACCTGATACAATAGAATTTAAAAATTGAAAGAAATGAGAGAACTAAAACAAGAATATATAGGTTCCGATATAGAAATTATTGAAAGCACAAACAAAACATTGATTGGTTTGAAAGGAAAAGTGATTGATGAAACAAAAAACACAATATCCATAAAAACAAAAAATAACGAAACAAAAAAACTGTTAAAAAACGTTTTGAAATTCAAAATAGGACAAAAAATTATTGATGGAAAAACTATAACAAAAAAACCACAAGATCGAATAAAGATTAAGAATTAAAATGAAACAAACAAAAAAAGAAAACTCAGATAAGAAAAACATTAGTTTAAGAGGCAGAATTTTTGAAGGAAAAGTGGTCTCTGATAAAATGCACAAAACAGTAACTGTTGAATGGGATAGAAAAAAATATGTTAGAAAATATGAACGATATGAAAGAAGAAGAACAAAAGTTAAAGCTCACAATCCTGAATCAATAAATGCAAAAGAAGGAGACTTGGTTAGAATAATGGAAACAAGACCTATTTCCAAAACAAAAAATTTTGTAGTTATAGAAATAAAAAATAATGATTTAAAGAAAGAAAATGAAACCAATTAAAGCAAATGTTACAAAAGGACTTAATGTAGGATCACAAATTTCTACTTGTGATAATTCAGGAGCTAAGATGCTTCACATAATTAGTGTAAAAGGCAGTAAATCTGTCAAAGGAAGAATTCCAAGTTCAGGTGTAGGAGACTTAATACAAGCTTCAGTTAAAAAAGGAAAACCTGAAATGAGAAAACAAGTAGTTTTTGCAGTGATAGTAAGACAAAGAAAGGAATACAAAAGACCTTCAGGTGAAAGAATTAAATTTGAAGACAACGCAGCAGTTGTTTTAAAAGATGATAAAGGAAATCCTAAAGGCACCATCTTTAAAGGTCCAATAGCAAAAGAAGCTTGTGATCGATGGCCAGGAATATCAAAAATAGCCAGTATAATAATATAATTAACAAAGATAAATGAGTTTAAAATGAAAAAAAACTTTTCAAAAAATTGGATAAGCAGTAAACAACCAAGAAAGCAAAGAAAATACTTAGCTAAAGCCCCTTTACATCTAAAGAGTAAATTGTTAAATGTACACTTAAGCAAGGAACTTCGAACAAAACATAAAAGAAGATCTATAAGAGTTAGGGTTGGTGATAAGGTTAAAATTTTAAGAGGAAACTATAAAGGAGAGGAACATAAAGTTGAAAAAGTTAATGTAAAAAATCAAAAAGTGTACCTTGAAAAAATAGAATTATCAAAAAAAGATGGATCAAAAGCAATCAGACCATTCAGTCCTTCTAATCTTATGATTACTGCTTTAAATACTGATGATAAGAAAAGATTACTCAAACTTAAAGGTGTCAGAGATGAAGTTTCTGGAACCTCAAAAAATAAAAATTTAATAGGTGAAAAACAATGACTAAAAATCACTTAAAACCGCAAAAAGCTCCACAAACATGGTCAATTAAAAGAAAACAAGTGAAGTTTGTTACAAGACCAAATCCAGGCGCTCACAAAAGAGAGTTTTCTATGCCGATAAATTTAGTTTTAAAAAACTTATTGAATAAAGCTCAAACTAATAAAGAAGCAAAAAAAATATTACATGATCAAGAAATACTAGTTAATGGAAAAAGAAGAAAAGATCATAGATTTTCAGTTGGATTAATGGATATAATGTCATTACCTAAAATAAATGAGTATTTTTTAATGTTTTTAAATTCAAAAAATAAACTATATTTACAATTAATAGATAAAAAAGATTCTAATGAAAAAATCTCAAAAATTACTGGTAAAAAGTTAGTGAAAAAAGGGTTGATGCAACTTTCAACTTTAGATGGAAGAAATATTTTAGTTAAAAAAGGAGATTATAAAGTAGGAGATAGTATAACACTTTCAATTCCTAAACAAGAAGTTAAATCAATACTTAAACTTGAAATTGGCGCATCTATATTGTTATATAAAGGAAAATACACAGGTATTATTGGGACAGTTTTCAACATAAAAGAGGGGTTGCTAGCTTTTAAGAGTGATTCAAAAGAATATGAAACTAAAAAAGAATATGCAATAGTTATAGGTAAAGACAAACCAATTATTAAGATAAAATGAATTCCATGAGACAAATAAGGATTGAGAAAGTAACCTTAAATATAGGTGCTGGCAAAGATCAAAATAGATTAAAACATGCTGTTACATTGCTTAAAAGTATAACAGGCATAAATCCTGTTAAAACCATAACTCAAAAAAGAATTGCTGGATGGGGATTAAGACCTGGACTTCCTATCGGTTGTAAAATTACTTTAAGAAAGGATGAAGCAAAAACTATGTTATTAAGATTGCTTCAAGCTAAAGATAACAAGTTAACAAAGAGTTCAATAGATAACTCAGGAAACATTTCTTTTGGAATTCCAGAATACATAGATATTCCAGAAGCAAAATATGATCCTGAAATAGGTATAATAGGTTTACAAGTAAGTATTACACTTGGAAGACCAGGATTTAGAATAAAAAGAAGAAAAGTAATGAAAA
>JAHJDK010000166.1 GCA_018812505.1 Nanobdellota archaeon
GTTGTATGTTCGACTTGTGTTGTAGAGCGTACAGGTAGGGGTGTTGTAAGTAAGAGTACACTTTCTTCTGCTGCTAAGGATAAACCTCGTATACTATCTTCAGGAGGACCTCGCAGAATTATTGGAAGCGTTGGAGAAGACAAGCGGAAGATTGAATATTCTTGTCGCAAATGTAAGTACAAGTTTTATTACAATCGTGAAACAAACTATCCTAGTAAATGTCCTTATTGCAAGTCACCTGTCCATATGGATGTGTGATTAGTTGATGATTAAGTATGACAATAATAATTTCAAATTGTTTCTAGCTCCGATGGAAGACATCACTAGCAATGCGTTTCGTACGCTCTGCTATAGGCTTGGTGCGGACATAACATTTACTGAACTCACAAGAGTAGAGGGACTTGCAAGAGGCAACAAAAGCACTTGGTCGAGAGTGTTGTTAAAAGATGACACTCCAACAATCATTCAGCTTCTTGGAGCTAAAGACGTTTTTTTCAAAAAATTTCTGAACACTTTCGAACCGTCTGAAGGATTTAAAGGTTTTAGTTTGAACATGGGTTGTCCAAGTCCTGATGTTATTAAGTTAGGTCAGGGATGTGCGATGATTAGACGTATAAGCAAGACTCGAAAGATAATAAAAATATTCAATGATTATGGTTTCAAGCTGTCTGTAAAAATTCGTCTTGGATTAAATCAGAAGGATAAGGATATGAAGGTTTATCTCAACCTGATAAATGAAGTGGACGCTGACTTCTTTGTTGTGCATGCAAGATATGGATTGCAAACTTACAATACTCCTGCTGATAATAGTGTTTATGAGGATTGTGTGAAGACTGGCAAAAAGATAATAGCAAATGGTGATATAACTTCAGTTGAGCAGATTGAGCATTTGAAAAGCATAGGTGTTGCAGGCGTGATGATAGGAAGAGCTGCTGTCAATTTCCCTGCAATATTCAAACGTCTGAAAAATGAACCAACTCCTGATGTGGAATCTATAAGAAAAGAATACATGCAATTGGCTGAGAAATATTGTGAACCATTTAGATATAGGAATAATTTTTTCAAACATTTTAAATCTTAGGAACTTATTTAGTATTATACTATTTTTTTTGTTGTGATAAATTTTAAATGGTTGCTGTTTTCCACATTTCTTCAAAGAATTCTTTATATCTTTCATAATTATTTTTTGATTTTATTATAAAAGCGGTTGGTTTTCCTCTCCATACTATGGTCATAACTTTATCATCAAATATAAAAATGCCTGTTGGTAGTTTTAAAGTTATATACTTAATAGTCATTCCCTTGAATAAGTGATGTTTAGAAAACATTTCTTTGATTTTTTTATTTGCAATAAGTCTTACTTTTATTCCTTTCTCTATCCTTTTCTGATGGTAATTTGCTAAAAACAGCTTTAGTTCTTTTGTTCCAAGTTCTTCACCTAATGTAAATACTAAGTATTCTTCATTCTTTTTTAAAGAATTCAATATATCGTTGAAAGCTGCTTTTACTCCTTCAATATCTTCATAAACTGTTGATTCTTGTTTTTCTTTTGTGTCTTTTCTTCTTTGTTCAATTTGAGGTATTATTTTTTGAATTTCATTTTTTTGAGTGGATAACTCTTTTTCTTTTTTTTGAATAAATTCAATCAAATTTTGAGGGTTTGAAGATTGAAAATACTTTACATTATTTTTAATTACAAAAGAGACTAAGCCTTTTTGAATTAGTTTTTCAAGAGTGGGGTATACTTTAGAATGTGGGATTCTAGCTTTTTTAATAATGGGTGTGGCTGAAGATTGATCTAATTCAAGGAGTGCAAAGTACACCTTTATTTCATTCTTGCTTAGTCCAATTTGTTCTAGTATTGCTGTGTCCATTAGATCTTAGGGATGTACAGAAGTATATAAATCTTTTGATATAGTCACCACCTAAGGGGAGGGCAGTATTTATATTTAATATCTACTTACATGTATTGAAACTTAATAGTAGTGAAATAGTAAAAAACAAAAAGGTGATAAAAAATGAAAATAAAATATACATTAATTATTGCATTAGTGGCAATCTTATTGATTTTAGTAGGCTGCAACAATCAAAGCCCTACAGGAGAAGTCATTCTAGATATGGATACGAGTGTTTCTGTAAGATTACCAATTCCAGTAGTTGAAGCAGGCCAGACACCTTTCTATGTTGCAGATGATAATAGATATTATACTGATGAAGGATTAGATGTTCAATTTAATCTTGGTTCGTCAGAAACTAATCCAGTAAAGATGGTTGCTTCAGAAGCAGATGATTTTGGCGTTTTAGGAGGTCCAGACACATTATTGGTGGCAAGGTCAAAAGGTCAGCCATTAGTTGCTATTGCAGTAATTCATAGAAATTCAGATTTTCCAGTAATCTTGACATTAAAAGACTCTGGTTTAACTGAACTTGAAGATTTAGAAAATAAGAAAATTGGATTTTTTTATGGACACATATCTACTGATGTACTACACAGCCTCTTGAATAAATATGATATAACACATGAAGAAGTGGATGTAGGAATGGATTATAGTCAGTTAATTGCTAAAAAGATTGACGCAGAATGGGCTTTTAGAGTCACTGCAGGATTGAATCTTCCTGAACAAGGAATTGAAATAAATACAATTTCACCTGCAGATTATGGAATTAATACACATGGATATACTATATTTACAACAGAGGAAATGATTGAGAAAAATCCTGAAATTGTTAAGAAATTTCTTAGAGCAACAATAAAAGGAATAGCTGCAACACTTGAAAATCCTGAAGAAGCTATTGACATACTTGCTGAGAAAGATGAAAAAGTTAACAGCGATTTGGAATATAAAAGATTGTTAATGTACAACGAAGTTACTTCGAACTCAGAAGAATATCCAATCGGTTATATGGACTATGAAATGTTTAAAGAAACATATGATAGGCTAGTGAAGGAGGGAGTAATAACTGAAGAGTTTGATGTTAATGATGCATTTACATCTGAGTTTTTAGAAGAAATCTATTGATTTCTTCATTTTACATTTTTGACCTAGCTGGAGCTATAGAAAATGATACAAATAAAAAACTTAACCAAAGAATGGAATACAAAAGGAAAAAACCTTACAGCAATAGAAAATATTAACTTATCTATTAATAAAGGTGAATTTGTATCTATTATTGGACCTAGCGGTTGTGGAAAAACAACTTTACTTAAATTGATTGCTGGTTTAATAAAACCAACTTCTGGTGAAATAATTGTGAACGGAGAACTAAGTAAAAGAAACTCAATAAAGAAACTCAGTGTTGTTTTTCAAAATCCAGTGCTTCTGCCTTGGAGAAATGTTTTAGAGAATGTAAACTTGTCATTGGAATTAGACAGTGGTCTTAAATCATCTGTAACAGATAAAATAAGATTAGTTGGTTTGAGTAGTTTTAAACAACATTATCCAAAAGAATTATCTGGAGGAATGCAGAAAAGAGTGTCTCTTGCAAGAGCTTTAGTTCTGAATCCAGAATTATTGTTAATGGATGAGCCATTTGGTGCTTTAGATGAATTAAACAGAAATAAGCTGAATTTAGAATTACTGAAAATACACAGAAGACTAAATCCAACTATTTTATTTGTTACACATTCTATAAGTGAGGCTATATTTCTCTCTGATAAGATTGTTATTTTGTCAGATTGTCCTGCAAAAATTAAAGATGTTGTTGAAATACGATTGCCTAAAAAAAGAACTATTGAATTAAAAGAAACTAAGAAGTTTCAGGACTATGTAAAATGCGTAAGACAAAAAATATCCTAAGGGAAATTATGTTTCCTGTTGCAACATTCTTCATAATTTTAATAGTTTGGCAGCTAATAGATTGGGTATTTCAAATTAAAGAAATTATTTTACCAAATCCAATTGA
>JAHJDK010000167.1 GCA_018812505.1 Nanobdellota archaeon
AATGAAAAGAAAAGTAATCCAACTAGCAGGAAAAACACTAATAGTATCACTTCCGAGCAAGTGGGCCAAAAAAAATAATGTAGAAAAAGGAGACGAAATAGACGTAGAAGAAGAAGAAAAAAGACTGATTATAAGCACAGAAAAAGCAACAAAAACAGAAAAAATCATGCTTAACACAGAAGAACTAGGAACATACGACCCATCATACATAGCATACATATACCAAGCAGGCATCGACGAAATCAGAGTAAACTACAAAAACAGAGAAGTGTTCAAAAAACTACAAGAAAAAATAACTGATTTAATGGGATACGAAATAGTAGACCAAGGAGAAAACTACGTAGAAATAAAGAATGTCTCAGCAGCACTAGAAGAAGAATTTGAAACAATACTAAGAAGAACATTCTACATATTAAATGAACTGGGAAAAAGCAGCCTGGAAGCGATACAAAACAAAAAAATAGAACAACTGAAAGACCTGCTACCGCTAGAAAACAGCATAAACAAATTCACAGACTTTTGCAAGAGAGTGCTAAACAAGAGAGGATACAAAGACTACAGAAAAACACAATTCTACTACGTAATAATTAGAGATCTGGAAAAAATAGGTGACTACTACCACAAAATAATCCAACACACAATAGAAACAAAAACAAACTACAGCAAAGAAACAACACAACTATACCAAGAAACAAACGAATTCCTAGAACTATTTCACAAATTATTCTACAAATTCGAAAAAGAAAATGCAACAAAATTCCAAGAAAAAAAGAAAGAACTCGACAAAAAAGCAAAAGAACTAATGAAAAAAGTGAACAAAGAAGAATTGTACATAATATTTAACCTTTCAGGACTAATAAAAATGATAAGCGACCTATACGGACCATACTACACGACAAGGATATGAAGATGAACTGGGAAAAAATACTAATAATAACAAGTATATTCTTAATACTAATTAATCTTACAACAGCGTACACTGTTGAGTTCTATCATTCTGATCATTTGGGTAGTCCTAGTGTTGTGACTGATGAGTCTGGGGGGGTTGTTTGGAGTGCTGATTACGACACATTTGGAGAAGCAATCAATGAAAAGGGAGATAATGATTTAAAGTATAATTCTAAGGAGGAGGATAAAACAGGACTTCTTTACTACGGAGCGAGATATTACAACCCTGAAACAGGACGGTTTATAACAACAGACACAGTAAAAGGAGACGTATTAGATAGTCAAAGCCAAAATCGATATGTATACGTGAAGAATAATCCATTAAAATATATAGACCTGATTGGGAATCAAGCAAACAATCCTTTAGTTTTATTAGCTAATGATCCTGATATCTTAAATAGCAAAGAAAAATATATAAATTTAATCACACAAAGTCTAGGATTAGATAGTGTGGCAACAAAAATTGTTGGAAGCGAAAAAGAATTTATTGAAACTATAAAACAAGGAGTATGGAGCTCTTTTTTTTTATATGCACATGGAAATTATAACAAAATATTACTTTCTTCTAGCATAGAACACATTAAAAGTAATAAAGGAAATTTTTTAACAATAGAAAACTTAAAAGATGCTGATTTAAGCAGTCATTTTAGTGAAGGAGCAAAAGGAATTTTAATTAGTTGCAACACAGGAAGTTGTCTTTTTACTAAAAACAACTTTGCTCAAACACTTTCCAATTCTCTTTCTATTCCAATAAGTGCACCTAAAACAACAATTCCACCATTTTTTAGTGAATTTAAAATAAATAGTAATATGGATATATCTGTTAAACTTCATAACTGGCCTATATTTGTTGCAACTCAAGGATTAAATGATAATAATGAGGGTGTTTATTTAGAAGGAAACTTTGCTTATAACTTAAAACTAAATAATGATAATACTTGGACTAATAGTTGGGATAAATATGGTTATCAACTTGATTCTACAGGATATTATAATAGTAATACTGGATTAGGAGGACATAGTTTCAAAACAAGAAGTGGTTTACCAAAAAACATTAATCCTAATAATTTATTTCATAATAGTCAATCAAATAATATATACAAACAATTTACACCCACAAATTCATAAATTCAAAAATAAAGAAAGTATTAAAGCAAACAACAACACATAACAAAAAATGACCCAAGAAATCAACCTTAAAATATTTCCAGAACCAAATCAGGAAGCAGTTGAATCATACCTGAATCATAAGAGATATTTCTGGATATTAACAGGCTGGCTCTCAGCATCTATAACTTCATTTGCATTATTCATATTCAGCTTAATAGCTATAATAATAGTCAAAAACTTCTCGTTATTCAACATCATGGTTGTGCTAGTGCTGATAAGTTTAACAACAATATTAGCATCAAAACTAATACTTTCATTCGATAAAGAAGTTGAACTAGTAAAAGGAGTTATTCGAGAAGTCAGAAATATCACAACAACTTATTAATCAATAAACCCACAACAAAAAGGAGAAAAAACAAAGTTAGAAATACACTACGAGTTCAAAGACTCAAAAGGAAAACAAGAAAAAACCTATTTCTCAATACTGTTTGACAAAGAAAAATTTGAAGACTTGAAATCAGAAATACCTGACAGTGGAAATGAAATACCTGTAATCTACAACCACAAAAAAACAAAAGTAATGGATATATACATACCAGCACTAAAACCATATATAGAAAGCTACTAATTAAGAACAGTTCTCAAACCAGACAAGCCATTGTTAACTTCTTGCAAACAATCAACGTCATGTTTTGAAAAGTAATAAGCACTCAAACGATTAACAGAGCGAGCTGCGTTATCCAAAAACTCTCCTGCAACAAAGTGTTTTGACGGTTGATCATAAGCAAACAAGAAAAAAGAAACAGCCTTAACAACATCAGACTTCAACTTATAAACCAGAAAATCCTCAAAAGGCATAATATTATAGAAGTTAGACAACTCAATATAGTACTCCAACAAAACACCATCCTTAAAGGCATCACCCTCACCACTACGAGGTATAGAGTTACCCTGCTCCAAAAGCTTCG
>JAHJDK010000168.1 GCA_018812505.1 Nanobdellota archaeon
GTGCTGATTTAGTTGGTAAAATCGAAAAGAACATTCCTGAGGATGATCCTCGTAATCCAGCAGTAATTGCTGATAATGTTGGTGATAATGTTGGTGATGTTGCAGGTATGGGTGCTGACTTGTTTGAGAGTTACGTTGATAGTTTGATTGCTGCAATGGTTCTTGGTGTTTTAACTTTTGCTTCGAAGGGTGCTATTCTTCCTTTGTTGCTTGCTGGTTTTGGGATTCTCGCTTCTATCATAGGTTCTTTTTTTGTTAAGATTAAGGGCAAAAATATTCATTCTGCTTTGAATAAGGGTTTGTTTGCTTCAACTTTGATAATGGTTGTTTTCTCTTTTTTTCTGATTAAATATTATATTGGTGATCTTGGTTTGTTTTACGCAGCTGTTTCTGGTTTGATGTCTGGTGTTGTTATTGGGTTGTCAACTGAGTATTATACTTCTCCTCATAATAAGCCTGTTATTTCTATTGCTGAAGAGTCTAAGACTGGTAGTGGAACTAATATTATTAGGGGTTTGGGTGTTGGTATGATTAGCACTGTTATTCCTGTGTTGGCTGTTTCTGCTGCTATTTTATTGTCTTATTTCTTTGGTTCTTTGTATGGTGTTGCCATTGCTGCTGTCGGTATGCTTAGCACTCTTGGTATTACTTTGGCTAGTGATACTTATGGTGCTGTTTCTGACAATGCTGCAGGTATTGCTGAAATGGCTGGTATGGGTAAAAAAGCTAGGTCTAGGGCTGAAGCTTTAGATGCTGTTGGCAACACAACTGCTGCTATTGGTAAGGGTTTCGCTATTGGTTCTGCTGCTTTGACTGCGATAGCTTTATTTGTTAGCTTCACTAAAGTTGCTGGTTTGGCGATGATTAATATTTCTGAGCCTTTGGTTATTGTTGGTTTGTTTATTGGTGCTTTGATGCCTTTTGTTTATAGTGCTTTGACTATGAATGCTGTTGGCAAGGCTGCTTTTCATATAATAGTTGAGGTTAGGAGACAGTTCAAGACTATTAAGGGTTTAATGGAAGGTAAGGCTAAACCTGATTATAAGAAGTGTATTGATATTAGTACTTCTGCTGCTTTGAGGGAGATGATTGTTCCTGGTTTATTAGCAGTAGTTGTTCCTATACTTGTTGGTGTTTTGCTTGGTGTTGAGGCTCTTGGTGGTTTGCTTGTGGGTGTTACTTCTACTGGTTTCTTGATGGCTGTGTTTATGGCTAATGCTGGTTGTGCTTGGGATAATGCTAAGAAGTACATCGAAGAAGGGCACTTTGGTGGTAAGGGTAGTGAAGTTCATAAATCAGCTGTTGTTGGTGATACTGTTGGAGATCCTTTTAAAGATACAAGTGGTCCTTCACTTAATATTTTGATTAAGTTGATGACTATAGTTGCTTTAGTGTTTGTTCCTCTTTTCTTGTAGAATTATTTTATTTTTTTATGAGTTATTCCACATTATATCAAATTGTTTTTTATAGCTGTTAAATATTTCTTTGTTTTCTATTATTGTCGCGAAACCATTTTTAGTTATTGATATTAGGATTACTTTGTTGTCATATAAGAACGTTGTCACTGGTGATATATAATTGCCTGACATCACTTTTGATTCTGTGTTGACATATATTCTTACTTCCTTAGCTCTTTTTCTTCCTTCTTTGCTGTTTACATACATCACTTTCGCTTTTATCTTATTTTTAACTCTTAATTCATGCCATTTCTTGATGAAATCAGGCATCACTATTGGGCTTACTCCTGATGACCCGTATGCACATACTTCTTTTGGTTTGTCTTCTATAATTTTCATGAATGCTTGTTTAACTCCTTCTAGTCCTCTGTATATTCTTTCTTTCTGGTTCCACAATGTGTTGAATTGATCTTTGAAACCATTAGCTATCTCCTTGTCTTCTATAAGCATCACAAACGGATTCCCTTTTTGCCAGTTGAATATCCAGACTCTATCGTTATACACTGCTGTGTTAAAGGGTGATTCTCCTCCTTCTAATGGCATGAATTTTGTCTCTCGAAGTTTTGATTCCTGATATTTTTCAGCCATTCTTCTTCCTTGTTCTGATTCGTCATATATTCTTTTTGTGCTGATATTTAGTGAAGCTTTTTTCTCATCCCATTCTTTCCACTCTTTTGGCATTATGTCTGCTATTCTTCCAGTGCTTCCAATAACTAGGTATTCTTTTGGTTTTGTTTTTATAATGTCATCCATGAACATCTGGGCTGCTTTTTCCCCATGGTATGTTTTTGTTCTTTGGTTCCACACCATTTCAAAGTAATTCTTGAATGAGTCTGAGAGCTCTTTGTTTTCTATAATTACTGAGATAACTGTTTCTAGCCACAGTACAAAACAGGTTTTGTTTCCATACATGATTGTTGTAGCTGGACTGGAATATTCTGCAGGTATAAATTTGAATTCATTTAGTGGGTGTTTAAGGATTTTTTTGCCTTCTGGACATAGCATTCTAGCTTTGAATCCTAGTTTTTCTCTCCTTTTGAAGTATTGTTGTAATGCTATAGGCACTTGTTCTTTCCATTGAATGGTTGGTCCAAATGCCAGAAATTCATCATTGTTTTTTAATAGTTGGTTGAGTATGTTTTTTAGTCCTGCTTTTCCTTCATATACTTCTACTGTGGGTGCTTCTTTTTCTGGAGAGTATATCTTTTTTAGATCTGGTAGTATTTGTTGTAGGGATGTTTCTTTGGATTTTAATAGTTCAAGCAGTACGTCTGGATCTGCTGGTTTGAAATATTTTTTATTGTTTTTTATGACGTAGTTTGCCAGTCCTTTATCTATTAGTTTTGCTATAGTGTCATATATGTGTGGTCTTGATATTTTTGATTTTTTAGCTACGTCTGATGCTAGCGATTCTTTTTGACTTAATAATATGAGATATACTTCTGTTTCGTTGTCGCTTAAACCTGTTGCTTTGATTATGTCTTTGTTCATAATGTTAGTTATTCTTTGATATTTATATATTTTTGTACTTTTTCGTACAACATACATTTAAATATGTTGTTACTTCTACATAGTAAAATAAAATGCTATTTAGATGATAAAACATGACTATAATAAAAATTGTAACTGATAATGAATGGAAAGGAAAATATGAATTATTGGAACAGAAATATTTAGAAGACAACTTTCCTATATGGTCTTTAGGAGATAACTTACAAACTGGAGAAGTAGGACAAGTAGGAAAAGATAGTTTCTTCAAGACAAAAAGAAAACAGATAACAGCTAATAATTTGGAATTTAAGAATTTAAATCTGTACGAACAGATGAAAGGAGTATACAAGATATTTCCAGAAGAATTTGTCCAAAATTATGGATTGTGTGTAAATGTGCTTAAGCAAGGTGTTGAGTTTCTCAAAAATTCTTCTTTACCAACAATGACTGCAATCACAGGTAATCGTGAATCTGACTATCAGATGTTGTTAGATTTGTTTGAAAAAGAGATAACAGGAGAAAAGCTGGATTATATGAACTTATTGCTTGAAACAGGCAAGTTTGAAATGATTTTTCAGCCAGAAACAAGACAGATAGAAGGAACAAGCATACTGTTAATACCATATGATAAAGAGATGGATCAAACTCAACATGATTATGAATCAAATATTGAAAGATTGTATGAAGCAAAAGGCGAAAGAATCACCTTGCTGACGCATGAAAATCCTTGTCCAGAAAAGTTTGGTTCTGACAGAAAAGCAGTGATGCAAGAATCAATTGACACATATATAGAATGTGTTAAGAGAATAAATTCTGATGTAAAATTATTTTCAGGTCACATAGACATTTCAGGAAACCCAATAGAATACAATGGAATAATAGTTCAACCAATATCAGGAACTGAAGCACTCCACTATAATACAATAAATGGGGATTACACAATAACAGGTTTGAGATGAATAAAATGAAACAAAAAAAACTTATCTGGAAACAGGTAACTAAGAATAGTCTTCCGCCTTTAATACTTGATTTTTTTATTAGAGAATTGAAAAATACTTTCTTGAGAAAGCTAGGATTTTACTATAAATACTATAAAAAAGTTGGTGATAAAGGCTACATAGTTCCAGAAGCAGATAAAGAGTTTGTAGATGAGCTTAGAAAGAGAGCCAGAAAAGACAAAAACTACTTATGGAATATCTATAATATGCAATATAAGGATGCAAAAAATTTAATAGATTTCTCAGAAGAATTATCAAAAGATAATTTCAAAATCAAATCTGATGAAGAACTGAAACAATGTTTTATTCAATTAAGGAATAATTTCTTCAATTATTCATACTCTTTGTTCTTGTCAGTGCCAAGAGCTCCATTCTTAGAAGACATAGTAAAAAAACAACTACACAAAAAATTGTCGAATAAGAAAAAGATAGATGAATATTTTAATGTTTTAATGACACCTGATAAGGAATCCAACACAGGCAAAGCGCAGAAAGAACTCTTGAGAATCGCTTCAAGCAAGAATATAACTAAGAAGTTGATTAATTCTTTTCTGAAAAAATATTCTTTCTTGAATGTCAGGTTTGGATATGGTAAGCCATACACTTATGATGATATTGTTAAAAGAATAGTTTTTTTGAAGAGAGAGTCCCCGGAAAAGAAGCTTCTTGAATTAAACACAAAAAATGAAGAGCTAAAAGAAAAAAGAAAAAAGATTATTCAGGAACTAGAATTTGACGAAAAACTGATTGATATAATTAATCTTGCGAGAGAAAACTCTTTCTTCAGGACTTACAATCTGGAAACCTATAGTTATGTTGGTTGTATTCTCATACCTTTTTTTAACGAAGTGGGAAAAAGAGTAGGATTGTCTTATGACGAGTTGTTTTACTGCACAGCAGACGAAATAATATCTCTCTTGAATAATAGAATAGAAATAGATAATAGAAAGAATAGTTTTGTGTTTGCTTTCTTGGATGGTGAAGCGAATATTTTTACTGGAGAAAAAATAAGTTTTTTTGAGGAGAAAGAGATTGTTGATACTTCAAAATTTGTCTTTAAAGGTATTACAGCTTCTAAAGGTGTTGTCAAGGGAAAAGCAAGAATTGTGAAATCCAGAGAAGATTTTTCAAAGATGAATGCAGGAGACATACTCGTTACAGAGTTTACAACACCTGATTATGTAACAGTGATGGAAAAAGCTGCTGCAATCATAGCTGATCTTGGAGGACTAACTTCTCACACCGCAGTTGTTGCAAGAGAGTTGGGAAAACCTTGTATAGTAGGATTAGTTGATGCTTCAAAAGTGATAAAAGATGATGATATTATTGAGGTTGATGCAGATAAGGGATTAGTAATCAGAAAGCTTAACATGAAAAAGTTATCGACTGGTGATTGTAAGATGAATCTGTTCATGTACTTGTTTGCCAAGGGATTTGGTAAACCACAAGAGAAGATAATTGGTTACGGACACAAAAACTTGGTTATTGTCTTTAACGATAAAAGAACAAGATTCTACATGGATCCAGATGAGTTGAAAGAGGTCGGTCAATTAGTTATATCCAAGATGAACAATGATTTTGGTTTTGGAATGAAAATAATTGAGAAACACTCGGGTGTAGGA
>JAHJDK010000169.1 GCA_018812505.1 Nanobdellota archaeon
CAACATCTGAAAGGTAAAAGAATTGTCTACTTACACTGTTACTAACATCCAACACATCAGCAGTTATAAGAACATTTTCCAACAAATACTCGTTATTTTTCCAAAAAACAATTCCTGGATTGGAAGCTTTAAACATCAAATTGTTTTTTGACTCCAAAACATCTTTTGGAAGTTCTATTGGCAAAGGAGAACCATCATCTAAAACTCCATTAAATATTTCTCTGCCATTAAGATAAATTTCTAATCTGCCTCTAGATTCTTTTACATTGAAAGACAAGAATGTGTTACTAGAATACTTTTTATCAACTTGAAAACTAACATTATAAGATTTTTTGTTACCTATATTATGAGTTACATAGATAGAACTCAAAGACTTCAAAACAGTGCCTTGCTTTTCAGAATAAATCCTAAAAGAAGGAATGTCATGTTCTCTATAATCAAAACTTAAATAATCCAATCTACCAATATTTTCCTCTAAAAGAGTTTTATTATACCCTGATTCAGTTAAACCAACACCACTAGTTTCATTCTCCTCACCTAATAAGTCTGCTCTTTCTTCAGGAGGTAAAAACAATATATACATAACCAAAATTACGGCAATTATTATAATTAATATTCCCGCACTGGTTGCTGCTGGTTGCTGTCCTCTTTTAAACATAGTTTAAAATACTGTATGCAATATATATAAATTTATTGGTTTTCAATAAAAAATTTAAAGCAGCAACCCTAACTAATAAAATATGAAAATAATAAAGAAGGATTTAAAAAAACAAGAAATAACCTTAAAAATAGAAAATCTCGACGATATATGGATTCTTAATCAGATTATAGAAGAAGAAGATCTGTTAAAAGGAAAGACAGAACGAAAGATAAAAATTGGGAATTCAGATGATCGAAATGTAAAAGTTATAAGAAAACAAGTATTTTTATCAATAAAAATTGAAAAAATTAATATATCCTCTGACTCAAAGATATTAAAGGTCTTAGGGATTATTTGTGATGGTCCGGAAGAGGTTCCAAGAGGAGAACACCATAGTTTTAACTTAGAAATAAATTCTGTATTCACAATAACTAAGAATCAATGGCTAAAATATCAAATTAAAAAATTAGAAGATGCTACAAAATCTATTCCTGTAAAAATATTGATTGTAGTTTTTGACAGAGAAGAAGTATACTTCGCAAAATTAAAAGGTCAAGGTTATGAAATCCTTGGAAAAATACAGGGTGACGTGCAAAAAAAAGAAGAAAAACACATCTCAAAAAATGATTTTTATAAACAGATAACTGAAAAAATACAAGAATACAACAAGATTGACAATCTAAACAACATAATTTTGGCAAGTCCTAGCTTCTGGAAAGAAAATCTTATCAAAATTCTTCCTGAAGAACTTAAGAAAAAAACTGTTCTTGCAACTATTTCTCAAGTAAGTGAAAGATCTTTTTCAGAAGTACTAAAAAGAGATGAACTTAAAAAAATCCTTGAAAAAAATCAAGGCACACAAGAAGTCAAACTATTAGACAAACTTCTTCAACACATATCAAAAAATACTGCTTGCTATGGATTAAAAGATACAAAAGAAAAAATCGAAATTGGAGCAGTAAGTGAATTAATGATAAGTGATTCATATTTACAAAACACAAAAGAGAAAGGGTTTTATAAAGAAGTAGAAAAATTAATGATTGCTTGCGAACAAATGGATGGAAAAACACATATAATAAGTTCTGAAGAAGCTAAAAAAAGCCTTGACTCACTTTCAGGAATTGCAGGAATTCTAAGATGGAACAACTAATAAAAGACATACTTCTAAAAAAAGAACTAAAAAATCTTGATTATAAAATAGTACAAAGTGAATTAAAAAAATACTTTAAAAAAAATGAAAAAATATTTCTTTCACTGACAAAAAATAGTTATAACAAAAGAAGTTCAAATTATAAAATAACAATTAAAGATGTAAGGAAAAAGCTTAGAGAGATTTATGGAGTTTTTATAGAAGAAAAATATTCTAAAAAAGAAGAGTTGCTATCAAAAATAACTGCTAAAAACAAAGATAAAATTTTAAGAGAGATATTGTCACTACACAAGTCTTCTAAAGAAAGAATTCCATATTACAAAAAAATATACAAAAAAATTTTTGAAATTACAAAAAAACCCGAATCAATACTAGATCTTGCCTGTGGGCTAAATCCTTTAAGCTATGAATGGCTTGGATGCAAACCAAGATATGTTGCTTCAGATATTTCATCAAAGGATTTGAGCTTTATACAAACATTCTTCAATAAAATAAAAATTAAAGGAGAAACTGAAAGAATAGATTTGACAGAAAACATAGATTATATTCAGAAAAAGAAATTTGACATCTGCTTTTTGTTCAAAGCACTAGATTCTATAGAAGCAAGAAACAGACATGCTTCTAAAAAAATAATAGAAAAAATAAACTCTGATTGGATTGTGGTATCTTTTTCAAAGGTAAGTCTGGGTGGTGGAAAAGAGATTAAGAAGTCAAAGAGAAATTGGTTTGTAAACTTTCTTAAAAAAAATAATTATCACTACGAGGAATTTGAAATACCTAATGAATACTTTATAGTTGTTAAAAAAACCATTCGTCAAGAGAAAACATAAACTTTTTAAAAGAAATAAACATTGACTATTATGAAAGCGTAAAAAACAGTAACATATATATAGTAGTTATGCGTCTTCAATATTAAAAAGGGGTGATTAATCCTACTTTTAGGAGGTAAGGAGAATGATAGTAAAAGAAGAATTTCTGAGTAAGCTACGAAGATATTTTTCATTAAACCTTTACGAGGTTAAAATTTGGACTGCTCTACTCTCTAGAGGAGTAAGTACAGCCGGCGAACTCAGTGACATAGCAAATGTGCCTAGAAGCAGAAGCTACGATGTACTAGAAAGTCTAGAAAAAAAAGGCTTTGTAGTTATGAAAATTGGAAAGCCAATAAAATATCTAGCAGTACCACCAAAAGAAGTGGTTGAAAGAGTTAAAAAGAATGTTAAACTAGCTGCTGATGAACAAATAACCAAACTAGAAGATTTAAAGAATAATGATGTCGTTGCTGAACTTAACTCATTACACACACAAGGTGTTGAATTAATAGAACCATCTGATCTTTCAGGATCATTAAGAGGAAGACACAACTTATATAATCATTTGGAACTAACAATAAAAAATGCAGAAGAAACAGTTACCATAATGACAACCTCACAAGGTTTAATGAGAAAAGTTGAAGGATTACTGCCTGTTTTTGAAGAACTTAAAAAAAGAGGAGTTAAAATTAGAATAGCAGCACCTTTAACAAAAGAAACAGAAGAAGCTACAAAAGCAGTCAAAGGAATTGCAGAAGTAAGACACACAGATAAAAAAGCGAGATTCACAGTTGTTGATGGAAAAGAACTTGTTTTTATGGTTATGGATGACTCAGAAGTACATCCAACATATGACATAGGTATCTGGATAAATACACCTTTCTTTGCTGCGGCACTTGAAGATTTATTTGAACTTGCTTGGAATG
>JAHJDK010000170.1 GCA_018812505.1 Nanobdellota archaeon
AATGGAGAAATTTATAATTATAAACGCCTTAGAAATAAATTGAAGGTTAAAGGTCATTCTTTTTGCTCAGACACAGATGTAGAGGTCATTCTCCATCTTTACGAAGAGTACGGGGAAAAATGTTTGAAATATTTAAGAGGTATGTTTTCATTTGCAATTTGGGATAAAAAGAAAAAAAAATTATTCTTAGCAAGAGATCGAATTGGTAAAAAACCACTTTACTATGCAACAATTAATAGTTCATTTGTTTTTGCCTCAGAATTGAAATCATTAATGTTATACCCTGATTTTAAGAAAGTAATTGATTATTCTGCGATTAGCAATTATCTTACTTTTGGATATATACCTTCGCCCCAGACTATTTTTAAAGATATTCACAAGCTTGAACCAGGACATTATCTAATCGTTAAGGATAGTATCTTGACCAAAAATGAGTATTGGGATATCAAACCAGAGAATAAATATTCTAATATAAGTTTAGTCCAAGACAAAATCCACAAGTTGCTTGATGAGGCGGTTGAGTTAAGACTTCAGGCAGATGTGCCTGTGGGAAGTTTCTTGTCAGGAGGGGTAGATTCTAGCATTATAACTGGTTTGGCTGCCAAAAAAATGGATAACTTTCATACATTTTGCATTGGTTTTGAAGAAAAGCAATATGACGAATCAAAGTACGCAGAAAGAATTGCAGACCATTTTGGGACAAATCACTCGACGGACTATATGGGATACAAATCCTTAGAACGCCTTCCAGAAATATTGTGGCATTACAATGAGCCCTATTTTGATTATTCCATGATTCCATCATTTTTTGTTTCTAGAATTGCCAAGAAAAAGGTCAAGGTTGTTCTAAACGGGGATGGTGGAGATGAGAATTTTGGAGGATATGATCGTTATGTTCCGTTGTATAAAGTTAATCCAAAGAAAAAGGCTCTATGGCATCTGAATAAACATGTCAATGTGGGAAAGGTTATCAAAAAGAGTCCACACCTGCTTCAAAACTCTGTGCTAGCAAATAAGATTAAGTTTAATCTGGACTTGTTTGACAAGAATTCTTTCAATGATTATTATTCTAGGCTTGTAATAATTCAAGATAATGATAAAAAAGATATTTTCACCAACAAAGAAGTTCAGAGTGCTGATTCCAACGCGAAATTGAAGCAATTCTATAACAAATATAAGAGAATTGATGCTTCGGCAAGAAAGCTTTATTCAGACACAAAGATGTATTTACCAGACAATCTGTGTGTGAAAATGGATATTGCCACAATGGCCAATTCAATAGAGGCTCGATCTCCTTTTCTTGATAATATATTTATGGATTTCACTTCGAAAGTGTCTACAAAATTAAAAATATCTGGAGATAATAAGAAGTTCATACTCAAAAAAGCATTTTCCAAAGACATTCCGCATAATGCAATGAATCCTAAGAAAATGGGTTTTGGAATTCCTCTTGATCTTTGGATGAAAAAGGGGCTTGCAGATATTGTTAAGCAAAAAACCTTATCCAAGGGTTCTTTTGTGAGTTCAATAGTTGATAAATCTAAGTATCAAAAGGTATTTTCACATAAAAACAACTTTTCCAACTGGAAAAATGCGAACCTGGCATGGTCCTTATTGAATTTGGAGCTCTGGCATTCAATATATATGAAAAATGATGAATATAAGCTGAACAAGATTAAATTACCAAAAATCAATGTATAAGGATGAAAATCAAAACAGATTGGGAACAACATCTACACAAGTATCGAATTGGAGAATTTGAGACAATATTTGGTCGGTTTCCAAAGAAAATCTTCGATAAAGCACTGGAAGTTGGAGCAGGCGATGGTTTTCAAGCATCCCATCTTAGAGTTTATGCTAAACAGTTGATATCAACAGATATTGATTTCAAAGGAATCAAGAAGGTTAAGGATAAAAGTGTGAAATACCAATTGTGTGATGCAGACAATCTTAATAAACATTTTAGGAAGCCAGAATTTGATTTTGTTTTCTCCTCCAATCTTATGGAACATCTTAAAGATCCTCACAAATTTTTACTTAATGTGCATAAGATTCTTAAGAATGATGGAATATCAATCCATGTAATGCCAAATGCTTTCTGGAAACTGAATAATATTGTGTTTTTTCATGTTAATAATGGAATAAGAGTTCTGGAGAACTTCGATGGTTTCAAACATATTGCACGACATGCTGTAGGAAGATGTTATTGGCGAGGGAGACACCTGGCATCCTCAGTAATTCGAAGAGAGCAATTCAAAGGAAATCAATCAAGGAAAAAATCATCAAAACGAAATGAAGTTCATCTAAAGCACAAATTGCAACTAATTCCACATGGAGAATATCCAAATAATCGCACCGAATTAGTAATGTTTAGACGGAAGAGATGGGAAAAAGAATTCAAAGATGCCAAATTTGAT
>JAHJDK010000171.1 GCA_018812505.1 Nanobdellota archaeon
AAAAGAACAAGTAAAAAAAATAAAAGGAGTAAAAACAATTGATTTTAGTTACGAAACTGAGAAAGGAAAAATAACCTACGATGATAAGAAAACAAACATAAAAAAAATATTCACTAAGATAGAAGAAAAAGGATACAACTGTAAACTCATTGATAAAGAAGAAAATAAAAAAACATTTGGATGGATTTTTGGAATATTAGGAATTATAATAATAGGATATTTTCTGTTAAAGCTTACTGATGGCATAAACACACCACAAATAAGCCAAAATATGAGTTATGGACTACTATTTATAGTCGGATTACTAACAGGATTCCACTGCATAGCAATGTGTGGCGGCTTCGTAGTCAGTTACACAGCAAAAGCAGCAAAAGAAAAAAATAATCTTTACAAATCACACCTAATGTATGCAACAGGAAAAACTTTATCTTATACAATAATAGGTGCAGCATTCGGATTATTAGGATCAATCATAGCATTTACACCTATCATGAAAGGAATAGCAGGGATCATTGCAGGACTTTTCCTATTAATATTTGGAATAAACATGTTAAATCTAATTCCCGCTCTTAGAAAAATAAGAATAAAAACACCTCAATTCATAAACAGGTTTGCAGGCAAAAAATCAAAAGAAAACAACACTCCCTTAATCATCGGACTATTAAACGGACTGATGATTGCCTGTGGACCATTGCAAGCAATATACATAATGGCTGCAGGAACCGGAAGCATGATAGAAGGAGCAAAACTATTATTTATATTCGCAATTGGAACCTTGCCAGTAATGCTCGGATTTGGATTCTTAACAAGCATAATATCAAACAAAGCAACAAACAAGATACTAAAAGCATCAGGAGCTATAGTAATAATTCTAGGAATCATAATGATAAATAGAGGTTTGACATTAACAGGAACAGGATTAGATGCTAATACAATAATAGCATCAGTCACAGCCACAAGTACAACAACCACTGCAATGAATAACGGAATAGAAATACTAGAAGGATATCAAATAATCAAAATGAACGTGACAAGATATGGATGGGAACCAGACAAGTTTGTATTAAAAAAAGATGTGCCTGTAAAATGGATTATAACCGGAAAAGAAATAACTAGTTGCAACAACGCAATACAAGTACCAAAATACGGATTAAGATTTGACATAAAATTAGGAGAACAAATAATAGAATTCACACCAACACAAGAAGGAATAATATCTTGGAGTTGCTGGATGGGAATGATACCAGGAACATTCATAGTAAAAGAAGATATTAATCTTAACGATGCAAAAAGTATAGAAGAAGAACTAAATACAATTTCAGTTCAAAACACTGACTCATACAGAGAAGCATCTAGCGGTGGATGTGGATGTGGTGGCAGATAAGATGACAAAAATAACACTAAACATAACAGGCATGCATTGTGCCAGCTGCTCAAATATTATTGAAAAAACACTAAACAAAACTAAAGGAGTAAACAAAGCAAATGTCAACCTTGCAACAAATAAAGCAACAGTTGAATTTGACAATTCAAAAACAAATATAGATAAGCTAATTCTCACAATAAAAAATAAAGGCTACAAAGCCAACGAAGAAAAAGAACAAAATTTTGATAAAGAAGCAAAGAAAAGAAAAGAAGAAATCAACAAGTTAACAAAACAATTATCTTTAGGATTCATATTTGCAGTCCCAGTTCTCATCTTAGGAATGTTCTTCATGAAAAATCCAATACCATATCAAAATTACATAATGTGGATTCTTGCAACACCAGTACAATTCATAGTTGCATGGCCAATGTATAAAAGCGCAATAATTGCGTTAAAAAACTTAAGCGCAAACATGGATACACTAGTTGTTATGGGAACCAGCGCAGCTTATTTTTTTAGCATATACACATTATTCACAGGACATGCCCACGTATATTTTGAAACAAGTGCTGTTTTAATAACAATAGTTGTTTTTGGAAGATTACTGGAAGCAAAAGCAAAAGGTAAAACTTCTGAAGCAATCAAAAAATTAATCAATTTAACACCTAAAACTGCTAGAGTCATCAGAAACGGAAAAGAGCTAGAAATAAAAATTGATGAAGTAGAAGTCGGAGATATAATTATTGTTAAACCAGGAGAAAAAATACCTGTAGATGGAATAATAACAGAAGGACAAACAACAATCGATGAATCCATGATAACAGGAGAAAGTATTCCAGTAGAAAAAAATCCACAAGATGAAGTTATTGGAGGAACAATCAACAAATACGGAAGCTTCAAATTCAAAGCAACAAAAACAGGAGTTAACACGACACTTGCGAGAATAATAAAACTAGTGGAAGAAGCACAAGGAAGCAAAGCACCAATACAAAGATTCGCAGATAGAGTATCAGCGTATTTTGTACCATTTGTTTTAGCCATTGCAATAACCACATTTATCATACATTACTTAATCATAGGAGTAGAATTCCAATCATCAATAATGACGGGAATCGCAGTGCTAGTAATAGCTTGCCCATGCGCACTCGGACTTGCAACTCCTACTGCCATAATGGTTGGAACAGGCAAAGGCGCAAAGAATGGAATATTAATTAAAGGAGGAGAAACACTAGAAACAAGTCATAAAATAAAAAATGTGATATTTGACAAAACAGGCACCATAACCAAAGGAGAACCAAAAGTAACAGATATAATTTCTACAAGTAGAAGAACAACAAAAAGCATATTGATGATTGCAGCAAGCATGGAAAAAAGAAGCGAACACTCATTATCAGAAGCAATAATTAAAAAAGCAAAACAAGAAGAAATACTCATCAATGATGCAACTAATTTTAGAGCAATACCTGGACAAGGAATAATTGCCAAAGTAAACAAAGAAACATATTATTTTGGAAACACAAGATTGATGAAAAATAAAGATTTCAACCTAAAACCATATGATAAAAAAATATTAAGACTAGAATCAGAAGGAAAAACAGTCATGATACTGTCAGAAGAAAATAATATTCTTGGATTAATAGCTGTTGCAGACACAATAAAAGAAACATCCATAGAAGCAGTAAAAATGCTTAATAAATTAAGAATAAATACTTACATGATAACAGGAGATAACAAAAAGACTGCTGAAGCCATTGCAAAACAAGTCAGAATAAATAATGTTTTTTCTGAAATAATGCCTGAACATAAAGCAGCGCTTGTTAAAAAAATTCAAAAAAATGGAGCCACTATAATGGTTGGAGATGGAATAAATGACGCACCAGCACTTGCACAGGCAGATATTGGAATAGTGATGGGTTCAGGAACAGATGTAGCACTAGAAACAGGAAACATTGTCTTAATGAAAAACGATTTAAGAGATGTTGCTAAAGCAATTAAACTCTCAAAAATAACAATGAACAAAATCAGACAAAACATGTTTTGGGCGTTAATCTATAACGTAATTGGCATACCAATCGCAGCACTTGGAATGCTCAATCCAATAATTGCAGGAACAGCAATGGCCTTAAGCAGCGTAAGTGTTGTCGGCAATTCATTATTGCTAAGATTTAAAAAGTTATAAAAAAAAATAACAAAATGACCTATAAAAAAAACAGATTTTTTGAAAGAGCAAATAATAACTTGAAAAAAACAATAATAATTCTCTTATTATTGTCGCTTGTGGTTTTGAACGCATACTCTACCGAAACAAAAAACTATGACGAATTTGCACTCTGCCTATCTGAAAACGATGCAGTGATATACGGCACAGAGTGGTGCTCTCACTGTCAAGCACAAAAAAAGATGTTCGGAAAATCATTTCAACACGTTACATTCATAGATTGTGACTTAGACATAGATGCATGTATAAGAGAGGAAGTCTACGGATATCCAACCTGGAAGATAAAAGGTCAAGAATACAAAGGCGCACAACCACTTGAAAGACTTGCATCAATAACAGGATGTGAACTCAAGTGAAAATAGATGAAACAACAGATAAAAAAGTTGTAGTGGGAATGTCTGGAGGAGTGGATTCATCTATAACTATGCTACTGTTAAAAAGACAAGGATGGCAACCAATAGGTGTCTCTCTAAAACTAGAAACCTGGAAAGGAGATAAATGTAAAAATGAAAACGCTTGCTGCACAGAAGAATCACTAAAAATTGCTAAAGAAATCTGTCAAAAATTAGGAGTCAAACATTACATCTACGACGTAAGAAAAGACTTTAAAA
>JAHJDK010000172.1 GCA_018812505.1 Nanobdellota archaeon
CTAAATAATTCCATTCAGCTCTGTTTGCGTACACCAAGTATTTGTTGCCTAATCTTGGATAATATTCTGATATCATATTCATTGAAGATGTTATGTTTGAGTTCATAAAAAACATGCCTAATGCAAATTCATTTACTTCATCATATACAGGTATAATTAATATATTTTGGGTTGGGTTTATAATGTATTTGGCTGTTAAGTCATTCACCCAAAAGTCTTCACCATCATCTTCTAGCATGATGTATCTTCTCACAAAGCGTCCGTCTGCTCCTCTTATGTTGAACATCGTGTTTGTTGGGCTTACGACTGTGACTAATCTACTGTAGTAATTGTTTAGATTGTTTGTATCGTTTTCCAGTGTTAAAACAAGTGATATATTATGCATTCCTGTTGTTGTTGGCGTCCAATATACGTAAAACGATGTTCCGCTTCCTCCATTTATATATGCTTTTGTGGTCGTGTTTATCAATAAATTATTGTCATAGAGCTTTGCAGTTATATTATATGCAGTCAAACCACCATTATTATTTATAATTGTATATATTGATTTTCGCTGGTTTATTTGCGCAACGCTAGAGACAGATATGTATCCTGTAACATCAACATAGTTTGACCTAACATATGTATATTCTGTATCGTAATTATTTGACCAGTCAGAGTCACTGCTGGCGTTAATAAATCCTAATAGTTTATTTGATCCTAGAACTGTTGGTGTCCAATTTATCTCAAAATCAAACCAATCATCAGCTTCGAGTGTTTGATTTGCAAAAGTTGTTGTGTTTATTAGTTCTGCTTTTCCAATAGCAAAGTATAATTCTGCATAAGAGGAATCTATCCAAACATCATAGATGAGTATATTATCATGTATGTTGGCAAAACCATTATCTTCGAATACTGTTCTTAAGACTGAAGCATTGTTGTAGCTTATATTGAATACAATTTCTTCATCTGAAACATTAAAAAATGGTGTAATATTGTATAATGTGCCGTTGAATGTTATCTCTCTTGAACTGTTTTGATAGATGTATGAACCTGTGCTCGAGTTTATTCTGTAGAGGTATAAGGTCAGGTTTGTTGCGTCCTGAACACCATCATTATAAATCTCTAATTCTATATTTGTTGACTGGTTAACAACTATGTTATAATCAGAATCAATATATAAGTTTAGATCTGGTCCATTTTCTTTAACATTCACAGTTCTGGAATAATAATTGTCGTACCATTCAGCATCCTCTGTTGTGTTAACAAACAAGTATAACTGCTGATATCCTAGCTTTGTAGGTGTCCAGTTTCTATCAAACTCATTTTCTCTCTCAGATTGAATATCAGAGACTGAGATAGATAGTTCATGACTTAGGTTTCCTACATAAAAGCAAGCCATTGTAGTGTATATACTGCTTGAAGCAAGGTATATATCATTTTTTAATTGAGTCGTTTCTTTTCTAAAGAGATTTACTGTTTTTGTAACATCATCATAAGTTACATTGACTAATACACTATATGAATCAATCCAGTAGGGAGTTACGCTTATGCTTACACCATTAGTTGTGCCTGTGGCTGTTGAGTTATAATTACCGCAGACACCATCATAATCAGCTAGTGAGTATAGCTCTGCAGTTATTTGTGTGGCTGTTTCTGTTCCTTCGTTGTATATATCAAATTCTATCTCTGAAGTTTCATTAATTGCTTTTGTATAAGTAGTATACATGTAAGCATATAAATCAGGACCTGGTGATATAACTTTTTCAGAAGTATAATCATAGTTGTTGTTGAAATTTGATTCTGTGCTTGTGTTCAGAAAACCTAGTAAATAATGGTATCCTAGCAAGTTTGGAGTCCAGTTGAGATATATGTCAAGAGAACTGGTTGTCAGATTAAATGTACGTGTATCTGTTAAGTTTGCCAGACCTAAGTAGTAGCTAACAGCATATCCATAGTTATAAATAAACATTAGATAAGTGTTGTTATGTAGTTTGACAAATTCATATCTTGTTAATGTGTAATTTTCTGAGTTGTTGCCCCATTTAACGTTTAATAATGTTTGAGAAGAGCTTATGTTTATGGCTGATATATTATAGGTTATATCGTTAATTTCTAGAGTTTCAGTTTCATCAAAGTCTATATATCCGTATTTATAGTCATACATATCATATAGAGAAACTTCTGCGTTTAATACTACACTGTTGGAATTCTTGCCTGCTATTAGCCACACAGATTGTGTTTCATTAATACTGTATTGTCCAACCTTGCCAAGCACATAAAGATATGTATCAATTCCTAGTGAGACTGTTGTTTGTGCAACATTGTTGTTGGTGTTGTTTTCGTTTGTTACTGCACTTGCTGAAACTGCTATTGTGAAGGTTCCATATGTTGTTGGAGTCCATGTGAAGTTCATGTTAATAAACTCTCCTGATGTTATTGATGAAACAGTTGTGGTATTTACAAATTCATCATTCACACTTAGATTTATGGTTATGGAACTTTCATCGTTTAATCCTATGTTTCCAAGAGTAAAATTAATTATTCCAGCAACACCAACTTCAAATGACGGTACCTCAAGGTTTATTATGCTTATTTCATGATCAGAGTATACAATTGTTATGTTTAGGTTTTCAGTTGTTGGGAGATAGTATCCTGTTCCTTCACTAATGGCTGTTGAGAAAGTGGCTTGGTTATCTGTGTAGTTGTAAGGCACAGTCCAGCTTGTGTTAAACTCTCCACTCTCAATATTTAACCATTCATAGTAGAAAGCAGTGTATGTTCTGTCAAAGAGCAAGTTATTCATGTAATTAGTAACTCTTAATCCTGAGCAGTATTCTCCGTTGTCATCGATGCATTGGCCTTCAAATTCAATCTTGTCGCCTGGTGATGCTGATGAAACGCTTGAGCTAAGGTTGAAGTTAATTGTTCTTCCTTTCATTGCTATCGGAGATATTGTGTATGTGACGTTTTCTCCTTCATTGCTTGTTCCATAGATTTTTAGGCTTATTTCTGTTACAGAAGTGTTGCTAATAGTTAGGTTCGCCGCGTACAATCCATTAATTGTTTCAACTGTCATTGCAGTCCAGCCATCACCATTATCGTAGTACATTGACAAATCTGCAATTCCAGAATCATCTGTCATGTTTAATGTTATATTGTATGTGCTGTTGACCTCAAAATATGAGTTAGCTGTTAATCTGTTGAAAACAGGCAGTTCCATGTCTGCACTTGTTTTAATAAAAGAAGCATTAATCAAGGTGTTGTTAAATATAGGGTATCCTGATGATATATTTACTATTACGTCATACTTGCTTCCGTCAGTTGCATAGTATGAAATATAACTATAATCCCAGATTCCATTATAATTTGTTAGATTTCCTTCATCTACCAATGAGTTGTCTTTGTAGACTTTATAGGTGGGAACAAGAATAGTTACAGCGTTTTCATCATCATCTGTGAATGTTGTGTCTTTTGAGAGATAAGAATTGCCATTTTGTCCTCTAAGAAGCCTGTCTGTTAACTCTATGTAATTATTATCCACGTACACACTTGCGGGCTTGAAAGGCGATGTTCCAACTGTTATATGTTTTTCCTCACCTGCCTGCGGAGTTAGGTAACCATTAGTCAAATATTCTTTCTGAGCAGCATCATAACCATAATTCCAATATTCATCCATCATATTTATGTACATATAATTTTCAAACCTAAAATCTGTTGAGTATTTTTCAGATACAGGGTTATTGTTCATCAGATAGTACATCCTGTTAAGAGGTACGTATATCTCTGTCCAGCCAGCAGCTGCAATCCATTGTCCTGGAGCAAAGAAAAAAAACACGTTATCATAGGTGTATGGACTTCCTCCTGGGTAATTAAAAGAGACATTATGAGTTTCAACATCTTCCTGTGTAAAAGTTATATCTGTCGGTGTTGAATCATTTATGTTATGCAAAACCCAACCTATAAGGTACTCTTCATTAGCCAATGAGTATATATAATCGTGATCTTTACAGGAAGTCATCAGTAAAGAAAGCATTAACAATAACAGCAATACATTCATCTTTCTGAAAATAGTGTGTTGTTTCATGATATTCCAAATAATTTTTTAATATAGGATATTGACTTACTCCAGCCATCACCCCATGTTGTTGGGTTGTTTGTTGGTATGCCGTCATATTTGATTATAATGTCAGTGTTCAAGCTGTTGTTCGGAGCGTTTGAGAGATACAATGTTTGGTTTCCATAGTTTGATGAATGAAAATCATACCCTATCTTATTTCCTGAATAATAGGTGTTGTTATAGACTCTAAGCCCTATGTGCCATTCATAGAGCAAAAGAGGAACTCCGTCAAAGGACTCTGCTTTCACATTAAAAGCCCTAGCGTCTTCTAAGTTTAATACTAAATCAGCTTCTTCACCTGCTAAAACTTCAACATTGTCCATTAAGATGTAATTAATCAATATTTCAGAGTCGCCTATTGCATAAGCTGTGTAGTTTCCGCTTCGAACATTAAAAGAATAAGTGTTTCCACCAACAGAATCCTGCCACGCAAAGTAAGTGTTTTCCTGGTCAAAGCTCTGCAGCAATAAATCCGGATACAATGCAGGTACTAAATCACTTTCTACAGTTACTGTGATAACAGATAATTTTGTGAAAGTAAAAGGAATTGAATAATTTATACTGCCATCATTTAAGTTTATTCTACCTTTGAATGTTCCTTCTAATGAATCGTTTAAAGTTATATTTAGAAGTATGGTTGCAAATGTATCATTGCTAATTGTTAAGTTTGAAACGTTGATGCTTGCTATTGAATAATTGTTTTCTTCGTTTGAAACGTCTGTTACTGACAAGTTAAGGTTTACAAAGTAACTCTTAAGATTAGTAATTCTTATTACTCTTGTTAAGCTGTTGTTCATCACTGTACCGAATGATACACTTACAGGATTTACTTTTATAGAAGCATTGTATGCTTTCATCAAGTTTATCTCTCCTGTTCCTTGTGTGTAAAGATTAAAACCCAGGTCTGTTGCCGTACTCATCAAAGCAGACTTGATATCTGCAGGAGTCCAATCAGGATGAGCTTGCAATAACAGAGCTGCTGCTCCTGAAACATGAGGTGTTGCCATACTTGTTCCTGAGATTGCTGTGTGTTCATCGTCTGTGCATTGATATTGAGACCAAGCATCTTGCCATTGAGCAGCACAGATATTCACGCCAGGTGCGACAACATCTGGCTTCAAGTTTCCAAGAGGAGTAGGCCCTCTGGATGAGAAAGAAGCAATTTTTTCATCACAATAACCATTAACACCTATATCTGATGTTTTACAAGTAGCACCTATGGTTAGCGCTTTTCTAGCCACTCCTGGACTTCCAATAGATTCTGATGCAGGTCCTGAATTACCAGCTGCTACAATCACTACAACTCCTTTATCAAAGGCCGCGTCAACTGCTTGAGCCATTGAATCGTCCTCATCTCCTGAACCTCCTAGTGACATGCTTATTATATCATAGTGGTCTGAATAATTTCCGTCACCATTAGGATCTGCTGATCTTTCTATTGCGTCTATTATGTCTGAAGTCCATCCTGATCCTCCAGAATTTAAAACCTTGTAAGCAACTAGTTTAGCATTTGGAGCAACTCCTTTCAAGGTTCCATTGCTTGCAGCTATGCCTGCACAGTGAGTTCCATGTCCATGATCATCCATAGGGTTAGAATCTTCATTTACAAAATCATACCCTGCGATAACCTTGCAGCCAGCTCCTAAACAACCACCCAGGTCTGTATGAGTGTAATCAATTCCTGTGTCAATAATAACTATTGTCACGTTTTCTCCAGTAATATTTCTTCCCTGAGAATCTTGTACTCCCCATAGTTGGTTAGCGTAAATCTGCGAAACAGATTCATCAAGTAATATCTGAACTTTTTTATCAAGGCTAATTCTTTTTATGAAGCTCTCTTCTTTTAAGGCTTCAATTTCTTCAATTGAGAGTATTGCTGACACGCTGTTTATCATTTTCAGTTCTTTCCTGACAACTCTTTCTTGAATCGCTTTGTTGCTAGAACCTTTTTCAAAAAAATCTTGTAATTTATCTTTGGAAGATTCAAAATTCTCTTTTTTAAAAATTAATTCTTCTTCTGGATATTCTGGTTCTCTGAATGAAAGGATAACTGGAATTTTATCATTTAATAAATAACCTTCAACTCTAAGAAATTCTTCATCTCTAATGATAGTCTCAATCTTGTCCTTGTAAATGTTTATTGCATCAACAGATTCTTCTTCTGCAATTAATTCATCTATTCCTGATAAAACAACAGTTGTTCTAGTATTATTCAGTTCTAAGTCAAACTTGAATGTGTCTTCATTAACAGGAAAAGAGTATTTTGAAAAAGCATTTTCTTTTTCATTCTGAATCAAAGCTGATAATAAGCCATTGTTGTATTCAAATGAAATAAGATAATCTTCTATTTTTTTTGGTTTGTTATTTGATAAGTCTATGAAAGTAACTTTTTTTAATTCAACTATTTCAAAATCAGAACTTGCTATCATCTCTACTGGAGAATTTGATTGTGGTAGAAGTAAAATATCTCTTGGTTGTTCAGGAATTTTTGGTACTTCCTCAACAGGTTCTTCAATAGGTAAGGTCTCATTCATAAACTCTGTTTGGTTTTGCAATTCAATTATTTCAGCAAGTTCATTCACTAGCACTATGGACTCATTTTCAACCAATAATTCTTCGCTATAATTATCACTATCATTAGTAATATTAGTAAAGCTAAAGTTATCAAGTGTTATATTAGAAGTAATCAGCAGTTCATCTTCTGATGTTAGATTACTTGCAGTTACAATTGATATAAAAAGAATTAATAAGAATACTAAAAAAAACGAACCTCTATTTAACATTTAACACCCTCTCCCCTATAATATAAACTGTATTAATGATGATATTATTTAAAGGTTGCTATAATTTCAAATCAAATCTTTAAAAAACTAATTTAAAAAAATTAAAAAAATTATTTTTTAGCAAACTTTTTTATCAATTCATCTATTTTGTTTTCTGGCCAGCCAACTTTGATTAGTGCTTCCTTTACTTCTTCTGCGGTGTGACCTGCATCTAGTTGTTTCTTGATGAAAGCTTCTAGCTGGTCATAATTCTCA
>JAHJDK010000173.1 GCA_018812505.1 Nanobdellota archaeon
AATGAAAAAAAATATAAATTAAAACAATTATGTCAATATAAATGAGTTATAAACTTGATAAAATTAATAGAACTATACTCTATGAACTAGACAAAAATTGCAGGGTAAGCGATAATAAACTAGCAAAAAAAGTAAACAGATCAAGAGAATCAGTCAGAAATAGAATAATAAAACTAGAAAAAGATGAAATAATACAAGGATTCATAACATCCCTAAACCCAAGTAAATTTGGATACATGTTCTTCAAGATGTACTTCAAACTAGCAAACATACCAAAGGAAAGAGAAAAATTTTACAATTACTTCAAAACATTGCCGGGACTGTACTGGTTTGCAGAAAACGACGGAGCATGGGACTTCCACACAACCATGTATGCAAAAAACATAAAGGAATTTAACAACCTAAAAAACAAGATATACACAGACTTCAAAAATCTTATAATAAAAAGAGACACAGGAGTATTGGTAAATGTAAGACAATACCCAAAAAAATACTTGATTGAAAATGAAACATCTGATGAACACACATTATTCGGAGATGAAATAATCAACAACGAACTAACACCATTAGAAAAAGAACTCATAACCATCTTAAGCCAAAATGCCAGAATAAGCATAGTAGAACTAGCCAAAAAAACAAACTCTTCAATAGATATAATCAGAAACAAAATGAAAAAACTGGAGCAACAAGGAATAATAATCCAATACAGAATAGCCATAAATCATACAAAATTAGGATACGAACTATTCAAAGCGTTACTCTACTTTGAAAACATCTCAGAAGAAGACGAACACAAACTTAATGAATTTTGCAGAAAAAGAAAAGAAATAAATTATATAGTAAGACAATTCTCTGCATGGGATATAGAACTAGAAATAATGGTTAAAAACTACGAAGAATTCATTAACATAATGAATGAAATAAGATTAAAATTCCCAACACTAAAAAATTATGAGTCATTATTAATGCGGGAAGACCTATGGGTTTTCGGGCAAACAAAATAAAAAAAGAGGTTGAGTAATGGACGAACATAAGATTCCAATAGAAAAATTATACACTCGAATAAGATCTTCTGACAAAGGATTAACCAGCCAAGAAGCAAATCAGAGACTAGAAGAATACGGCGCAAATGTAATAGAAGAAAAAGAACAAGTTTCCGTGATTGTAAAATTTCTCAAGAATTTCACAAACTTCTTTGCATTACTATTAATAGGAGGGTCATGCCTAGCATTTCTAGCAGAAAAAATAACCCCAGGAGAAGGAAATCTATACATAGGCATAGCATTACTAATAGTTGTTTTCTTAAACGCCATATTCACCTTCATACAAGAATACCAATCTGAAAAAATAATGGAAGGCTTCAAAAAAATGATGCCTGTAAAAATACAAGTCTTCAGAGATAACAGAAAACAGGAAATACTGGCCAAAGAATTAGTACCAGGAGATGTAATATTTCTAAATGAAGGAGATAAGATACCTGCAGATGCAAGACTGATAGATCAACACCTGCTTAAGGTTGATAACTCTTCCTTAACAGGCGAATCCGAACCCCAACTTAGAAACCTAGAATATACTCATGAAAATATATTGGAATCTAGAAACATGATTTTTTCAGGAACACTAGTACAATCAGGAACAGGTGTTGCATTTGTATACAACACAGGCATGAAAACCCAAATTGGACGAATTGCAAACATCACAAAACAAACCAAGAAAGTACTATCCCCACTTAAGAAAGAGATAAATCACTTCATAAAAATAATATCCAGCATAGCAATAATCCTTGGAGTGTTATTCTTCATAATCAGTTTTGCACTAGGCAATCCACTAATAGGAAGCCTAATCTTTGCAATCGGAATAATCGTTGCAAACGTACCTGAAGGACTGTTACCAACTGTTACCCTTGCATTAAGCATAGCCTCCAAAAAAATGGCTAAGAAAAATGCACTGATAAAAAATCTTGAATCAGTAGAAACATTAGGTTCAACAACAGTTATTTGCACTGACAAAACAGGCACTATAACCCAAAATAGAATGTTTGTACACTCATTATTTCTAAACCTGAAAGAAGTTAGTGAGAAAGAAGACCCTACTGGAATGGATGGATTTGACAAAGCAATAGGAGTGTCAGTTTTATGCAACAACTCCCGTTTAAATGAAAAAGGAGAGTACTTAGGAGATCCTACAGAAGGAGCATTGCTTGTATTTGCAAACAATTATTTTGACATTGAAAGATTAAATCTTGACCATCCAAGAATTGACGAAAAACCATTTGATTCACAAACAAAGAGAATGATTACTATCAACAGGTTCAAAGACAAAAAAACCGCTTATCTCAAAGGTGCTCCAGAAATTGTTCTTGAAAAATGCAGCAAGATACTAATCAACAATAACCTAGAATATATTGACAACAACATAAAAAAAGTCATTGAGTTGCATTACAAAAAAATGGCTTCTAAAGGTGAAAGAGTTTTAGCATTAGCATACAAAGATTGTCAAAATAAGTTGAATGAAAGTGATTTTATATTTTTAGGATTAGTTGGAATAATTGACCCTCCAAGACCTGAAATACCTGAAGCCATAGCTAAGTGTAAAAACGCAGGCATCAAAGTCATCATGATTACCGGTGATTACAGCTTGACTGCTGAGGCGATTGCAAGAAAAGTAGGTATAATAGAGGAAGGCAGTAAAAGCACTATAATCACAGGTGATGAACTGAAAAGAATGGATAATGAAGATCTACAGGTTGTTCTGAAAAAGAGCAATTTAATATTTGCCAGAACCTCACCAATTCAAAAACTAAGAATTGTACAAGCTCTTCAAGCCAACGGAGAAGTGGTTGCAGTTACAGGTGACGGAGTGAATGATGCTCCTGCATTGAAGAATGCAGATATTGGAATTTCTATGGGTATCATTGGAACAGAAGTTGCAAAAGAAGCTAGCAACATGGTGTTGCTGGATGACAACTTCGCAACCATTGTTAATGCTGTTGAGGAAGGAAGAACTATTTATGCCAACATAAAAAAGTTCATTGCTTACATTCTTACAAGCAACATCCCTGAAATATTACCATTCATAGCATTTGTGCTATTAGGAATACCACTGCCATTAACTGTTGTTTTGATTCTGGCTATTGACTTAGGAACTGATTTAATACCTGCTCTAGGACTTGGTAATGAAAAGTCAGAGTCTGATGTGATGAGCGAAGCTCCAAGATCAAGAAAAGAAAGACTGCTCACCCCTCAATTATTATTTAATTCTTATGGAATTGTTGGTATGTTGCAGGCAGCAGGAGGATTCTTCGCTTACTTCTACATATTATTCAGCAGTGGTTGGACTTGGGGCACTCAATTGGCAGTAACAGATCCTCTATATCTGAGAGCAGTAACCGCTTTCTTTGCAAGCATAGTAATCTGCCAGATACCTGATGTGATTATATGCAGAACTAGAAAACAATCAATATTCAAACATGGATTGTTCCATAATTGGCTTGTGTGGCTCGGAATATTAGCAGAGTTGATGTTGCTTTGGTTTATAGCCAACACAGTTATGGGTAACACATTATTAGGCACTCATTTCTTAACAATAAAAGAGATGTTGTTGTCTCTGCCATTCGCAGTGCTAATACTTGTTTACGACGAAACCAGAAAGTATTTTATCAGAAAAAATAATTCTTTTGTTAAAAGATTTTTGAGCTGGTAATTATTTTTTTGAATTATTCCACATTAAACTGAACTGGTTTCTGTAGCTTTCAGCATTCTCTTCATTTTCAATCACTATAGCGATTGGCGGTTTACCAGTCCAGATAAACAACACAACAGTATCATTATATATTATAGTATCAGTCATGCTTTTGAATTCTTGAGAGTGAAATCTTGCTTCTCCAAAGTTATCATTCAAAAGATTTGGATCTTTTTGCTTTAATGCTTCATCGAAGATACATTTAGCTTTTATGTTATATTTTTTCTTCTTTCTCTGCCACTGGTCCCAGTATGTTCCCATTATTTCCTTAAATAATCCTGAAACTCCAAAATCAAGATACTCACCACCATCTTTTAGTTCCTGCAGTATATTCTCACACACTGTTTTGATTCCTTTATAGCCCGAATATACATTTACCTCCTGATTTTGTTTGCTCAACTCTCTTTTTTGCATTAAAGAAGGCATTATTTCTTTAAGCTTTTCTTCTTTTTCTTTTAGCATTTCCAGGAATCTATTTGGGTTTGTTGCTTCAAAATATCTTTTTCCTGATTTGATGACAAAGCTTACCAAGCCTTTTTCTATCAAGCGTTGTAGTATCTGATAAGTTGTTCCTCTATGCAAAGCTGTTTTCTTGATTATTAGTCCTGCTAATGTTGATCCCGTTTCTAATAAAGCCAAGTATACCTTGGATTCTGCCTCTGATAATCCTAAGTCCTCTAAGATATTAATTTCATCCACAAAAGCATGTATGAATAAAGATTTATTTAAATTTTTTCATTTTGTCATCTTAATCAAGACTACAAGTATTTATATAGTTATTTCACCAAATAGTATTTACTGAAAGGTGATAAAAATGAATTTAGAATTAATCAAAAAAAATGCCAGAAAAATAGGCTTAAGAAATTTTTACAATTACACCAGAAACTTCTATCTCCAAAAAAACGACTTCAACACCATCAAAATTTCTGAAGACAAAAAAGAATACTTAGACAAGCTAGTATCAGAAACAGCCTCCTTATTTAATGTGAATAAAGAAAGACTATGGGAGACACCAGCATTTCATATGGCTTTTAGAATAACTGATCTGGA
>JAHJDK010000174.1 GCA_018812505.1 Nanobdellota archaeon
AAGTGGTAAGGGATATGGCAGAGAAAGGGCGAGTATCTTTAAGGACTATTCGCCGTGATGCAAATGATAAATTAAAGAAGATGAAGAGCGATAAGGCAATATCTGAAGATGATGAAACAAACAACGAAGCAAATAACACCTTTATCGTTGAACAGTTTCACATCATAGCTGGAACCACGAATGATGAGTTAAGGATAACTGATGCAAGCTACGTTAAATTATTCACTTGGAGTGGTATAAACCTAACAGACAGCAACGTTTATGTTGCAGATACAGACAGCAACATCGAATGGGGTTCACTACAAGCAGTAGGCAGAAACACAACCAACGAAACAACAACCAATGATTTTGAAGAGATAGATATTGCTTTTGGATCAACAAGTTTTACAGACTCAATAAATAAAACTTATACAAATGCTGGATCTCCAAAGCTGACACAAAACTTTACAGTGTTCTCAAAAAATATAGGCTACGTGCCAGTTGTTAACAGCACCAACACATCAGACTTTGTCACAGGATTACTATGGGATTATAGTGATGGAAATGTAGAATTTAACGCGACACAAGACCTGCTGCTGATAACGAGAATTAACCAGAACAAAACCGGAAAGTATGGCACTTATGATTATGAAATAAAAGTACCTGCACCTTTGAGAAGCTATAAGGGAGCAACTAACATGGTTACTTTTTACACTGAAATAATATGATAACAAAAAACAGACCTGAAAAGCGTATTTTACTTTTAATATTAACATTAACACTAACATTAATATTAATTCCATCAACCACCTCAATCATTAGTCTAGATAAAGAACTTTATTCATTAGGAGAATTGGTTGTAATATCATTGACAGAGGTTGATAATTATTCTTTAATAATAAATTCCGAACAGAACAGCTACAAATATCTTGGAGGACTAGATGAACAAATGCAGTTTTTGCCAAGCTATGAAGGTCAATACTCTGTAGTTCTTTACGATGAATTAACAATGATTGACAAGAAAGAGTTCACAGTAAATAACACTGCTGCTGTTGAAGAAATTGAAAAAATTGAAGATGTAGTCGGAACCGGAGATAAGATATTCATAGATAAAGACAAATACTTAATAGGGGAAAAAGTGGAGATAGTAATTCTACAAGAGTTTCAGGAATTAAGAATTGTAAATGGAGACTCAATATACAAGTTTTTAGGGAATAAAAAGGACGGAATAGAATTTTCACCAAGAGAATCAGGAATTTTCATTGTTGAACTAATATTAAATGATGAATCTGTAGAAAAAAAGTCTTTTGAAGTAGTCGAGGAAGAGATAGATTACAAAAAAGCGTTGGAAAAACCCTCTTATGAATTTAAACAAATAAATATCAAAGGATCAAAAGGTGGTGTTGAACCAAGAGTGCTGAAACTGTTAAACAACGACGGCTTAAGAACAGATGCTCAAATAGATTTTAACAATTCAAGCAATCTTTCTGTGAAAAGCATAACATTCAAAAAGCTTAGACTGGATGACTTAGATAAGGATTTCAGGATTGAAGAGGTTCCAACAGATAAGTTTGAGAACAAGAAGTTCAAAAACGCGTTTGCAATCGATCCGACAAACCTAGACTTTGAAGAAGCACAGATAACAATAACTGCCGTTGGGACAGAACTGTGGAAATGTAAAGATTACAATTACTCAACCCAAACATGCTATGGTGAATTTGTAAGAATTGCAACTCTTATTCCAGGAAGAGAATACACTTTCACTTTAACACCAGAAGATCCTGTGTTCTCACAGACAGGATACCTTACAAACCCAAGTTTTGCAGCAGATACTATTGGATGGACAACATTAAGCGAAAGTCCAGTCAGTTATCAATGGATTGCATTAGATTCAGGTCAGAGTGGTGTTGCAGAGATTTATCAAACAGGAAGAGCTAAGGATTACACTGGAAACTATTACCAAATATTTACACTAACAATACCTGCAGGAACAACTATTGACAATATTAATTTCTCAGTGCTATGGAGAATAAACCAGTATGATCAACCAGGTAATGTTTATTTATGGATACAGGACAGTGCTAGAACAATAACCTATTGTTCATGGACGCAGAGCTTCTCGTCAACAACCGCTTGGGCGATTGCACAAGTAAATACCAAGGAACCTGCTTGTTCGCTTTCAGACTTTAGCACAGGAACAAGTTATGCTTTTAGACTTAGATGCAATCTTGTAACTGGAACATCTGTAAAAGATGAGCGATGCCACTGGGATGAAGCAGCTGTTGTTGTGTATTACAACGACACACAAGCACCAATAATCAATTCTTGGAGTGAAACACCTGACCCTGTTTCAATAGGCGGAACAATAAACATAACTGTTGATGTGTCTGACAATGTAGATGTTGATAAGGTTTGGATTGATTTAGATGGCAGTCAGTATGATTTAACACAATTAGGAACAACAGATATATGGTACTATGAAAGCTTCAACACAAACAAAGATCCAGGAATGTACTTCTATAACATATCAGCCAATGATACAAGCAGTAATTTAGCAACCATGAAAGAAGGTAACTTCACAATAATGGACGAAACCCCTCCAACTATAAGATTAGAAGATAATCCTCCAATGGACAGCTACACAAACAATAATCCAGAAACATTTTATTATAATGTTTCAGATGCTTCAACAATTACAAGCTGCTCACTATACATTGACGGATTAAGTGCTGCGAGTGATGGCTCAGTTGTTAGAGACATGAGCCAGAACATACCTTACTCTCTTCCTTATGGTTATCATGAATGGTGGATTAACTGTACAGACAGCTCGAGCAACTCTAACTCAAATGTTTCAACAACCAGAAACATAACTTTTGATAATGTTCCACCAATAGTGTCATTAAATGACCCTGCAAACACAATATGGATAAAAGACAGCAACGTGATGTTTAACTACACACCGATAGATGACTACTTTGAAAACTGCACATTATGGATGAACTACTCAACAACTTGGGAAGAAAATCAGACAGAACAAAATCCTAACAATGGATTGAAAAATAGTTTTAACCCGATTTATTTGCCAGATGGCTCTTACAAATGGAACGTTAAATGCTACGACAAAGCAGAAAATTATGACTGGAATAATATAAACTACACATTCACATTAGATTCAAAAGCGCCTTATTGGAGCGACAAGAAAGAATATCCTGCAACAGAAACAAAGTATGTTTCAGAAACAAATTATCAGTTAAACATAACATGGAATGATATAACTGACGGTGTAAATGCTGTTTGGATAGAACACAACTTTACAGGAGCATTAACAATAGATAATCCAACAGGAAACAACGGAGCAGAGTACTATTACAATGTTGCAGATTTAGCAGGTGGAACATACCAGTATAGATGGTTTGCTAATGATTCAATGGATAATGTAAACATGACAGAATGGTTTTATTACACTGTTGAAAAAGCAGATTCTCTCGTGAATTTAACACTCAACGAAACAGACAATGATTTTTACCTTGGATTAAATGACTATGCTAACTTAACAGGATACTTGTTGATGCCAAGCAACGGCTACATTGAACTATACTTGGAAGGAGTGATTATAAACAGTGGAAGCAACATATTAAGCAATATCTCACAGTTCACAGAAGAAAAAGCCTACAACGTAACTATTGTGTATCCCGCAACTCAAAATTATTCTTACGCTTATGAAACACATTACATAATTGTTACAGACACCACCTTACCAACAGTAGGTCTTACCTCACCAGCTGAGGGAAGCTGGAAATCAGGAATAATAATATTCTATTATAGACCAGAGGATAACATAGACATATCCAATTGTACATTAATACTGGATGGAGAACTTAATGAAACTAAAAATGCCACAAACCTAGAATTAAACAATTTTACTGTTATGGGAATAGACGAAGGAGTGCATAGTTGGGATGTTAATTGTTCAGACTTAGTTGGCAACACAGACATCAATGGAACTCCACTGAATTTTAATGTTGACAACACACCACCATCAACTTTTAATCTGGTGGCGCCAACAGGATTTGCAAGCAACAACTTATCGCCGGTTTTGACATGGCAGCAAACAACAGAGCAGAACTTCAAAAACTACTCAGTACAGATAGACAACGACATAGGATTTGGATCATTAAATTATTATGGTGGAACTTATGATAGAACAAGCACTTCAAAACAATTCGGACCGCTAACAGATCAAAGAATTTGGTACTGGAGAGTTATAGCATACGACTTGGCAGATAACAGCAGAATCTCAAACCAAATTTTTAATTATACAACAGATACAATTAAACCAACAATCATCCTGAACCATCCAGAGAATGATTACTGGATAAACTACTTTACAGAAACATTCTACTACAACGTAACAGATTTCACAAACCTACAAAATTGCTCTATAATAATAAACTGGATTATAAACAAAACAAATTTCACAATAAACAACGACCAAGAGAACAACTTCACTCTTACTTTTTCAGGAGATGGAACTTATAATTGGAAAGTAGAATGTTATGATTCTGCAAACAACAGAAACGAAAGCGAAACCAGGGTGTTGAATATTGACCAGACACCTCCAACTGTTTTTGATCTGTTAGAGCCACAAAACAACACATTATCCAACAATAAAAATCCCTTGTTGAACTGGAGCCAGACAACTGATGATAAATTTGACAACTACACAATTCAAGTAAGCAACACATTAGATTTTGGAGGAATTCTTTACATATATAACTCATTTACTTTGAGCAATACAGAATATCAAGTGGCTGATAATTGGGCAGATGGAACATATTATTGGAGAGTCATCGCATGGGACCAAGGAGGAAATAACAGAACTTCAAATCAAGTGTTTATATATAGAGTTGATGCAACTCCTCCTGCAAATTTTGATTTGACAACTCCTGCTGACACAACCGAGTCAACAGATTTAACACCGCTGCTGGATTGGAGCCAAACAAGCGATGACCACTTCACTAACTACACAGTTCATGTTTCTGATGAAGCGGATTTTTCATACAATAACTTTACATACAGCACATTTGATGTTATAACAACAGAATACCAGGTGATTAGTGGTTGGTCGACAAACACTATTTGGTATTGGTACGTGACAGCTTATGACAACGCGACAAACCAAAAAAACTCATCACAAATATTCACCTACACAACAGATACCCAAACACCTGTTGTCAACTTAGTAAACCCTAGCCCTGGAGAAACGTGGACTTCCAGCTCAACAGTGAACTTTCAATACAACGTCACAGATTTTGGAACAATAAATAATTGTACATTGGTAATAAACGGAACAGACTCTTTCACAGATATAGTGGTTGAGAAAGAAACAGTAGAATCAATACTTAAATCATTAGATAATGGCGCTTACAACTGGAGCGTCAAATGTGTTGATAAAACAGGTGCAATAGGTTATTCTGAAAATCGATTGCTATCTATGAATGTAATTATACCAGTACAAAAATTATGGGAAACTGCTGTTGGAGGTCCTTTTACAACTCCAGCAAAGATAAATCTCTCTTATGAATATGATTTAATAGAAAACAGTGTTTTGTATGATGTTCCTTATGGAACCAACCGGATGTTCATAAACGCAACACATACAATTGGAGGATCAGGATTAATATTGTCTGCATATTCAACTATTAACTTTAGCGCGACATTTACAGGAGAAAGAGCTAATCAAGCGTATATCTCTTGGTTATTTTACATTGGTAATTCATCTGGAGATTACTTGGTATGTAATTCAGGAAATAATAATACAGGCGGAACATTGATAACCAGCACTTCTAAATCATCTTATAAAAATACTTGTACTTCTCAACTAGAAGAAGTAATTCTATCACCTGATGATACTCTAAGACTTGAAATGATTGTTTATCAAGGTAGTACACAACCTAGAACCTACACTCATTATTGGGATAACGCTGATGACTCATGGGTTGTGCTGGAAGGCTACAAGTTAGGAGTGATGCAGGCTTCATTTGTGAATGTTTCAGACCCTTATCTAGGAGAAGGAGAAGGTTTTGTCGAGCAATGCAATGTAACTTGTGTAGGAGGAGATTGCATGAACACCATGGTTTATCTTCAATACAATGATTCTGTTCTTGGATGGACAAATCTTGGTTTGACAGGAAATGTTGTTAGAAATTCAACCCAAGCAAATCCTGTAATGTTAGGAACCATCAGTAATTCTGTTATGACAAATTTTTCTCTGATTGGAGAAATTTATTCATTTGATAATCAAATAAGATGTGTGGCAGTATCTGATTACACTAATTTTACAACGAGCTATAAAAATATAACTGTTACTGACAAGATAGACCCTAATGTAACACTGGTAAGTCCTGATGAAGGAGATGCCTTTGACCCACAAGAAATAACTTTTATCTACAAACCATATGATGTCAGGCTTCAAAACTGTACTTTATGGGGAAATTTTACAGGTGTCTGGAACTACACCAATCAGACAAATTCCTCACCTTTAAACAATGAAAACAATAACTTCGTGTTTTATCTTTCCTATGGAAAATATAGTTGGAATGTAAAATGCTATGATGAAGCTGATAATGGAGCTTTTGCAGGTGCTAACAGAACAATAATCATTGCAGGCGACGTTGCTATCACTTCATCAGGAATAACTTTCAGCAATAGTGACCCTGTTGAAGGAGAAAACATAACTATATTTGCAAATGTTACAAATAATGCTAACAAGAATGAAACAGGAGTTATTGTCCAGTTTTGGAATGGAGATCCTGATAGTGGAGGAACACAGATAAATGGTAATAAACTAATCAACCTTTCTCCACTCGGACACACATTAACTAACACAACCTGGAAACCATTAATCGGCAACTATAACATCTATGTAGTTGTTGATCCACCTTATGGTTCTGGAAATATAATAGAGGCTGATGAAACCAACAATAAAGATTACACATCTATTTTTGTGGATTCATGGCAAATATTCTTTGGACAGATTAACGGCACATTATTTTTAGAAAATAACTTGAATAGCAATTATTCTTTGTGGTTTGATACTAATGTTGCAGGTAATATTTATGTGACTGATACAGACACTATAAGTGGGATAAGTTGGCAGTATCTGCGTGCGTTGACGAGAAACACCACTGGATATTTTGATATGAACACTTTGAATGACTTTGCTAACGTTGATACTAATCTAGGATCGACCAATTATCTTGACTCTGTGAATAAAACTTTTTCTCAAGGAGGGGTTCCAAAAGCAACCGACTCGTTTAAGGTTTATCAACGCTTGATAAATTCTGTTCCTGTTGTGAACAGCACCAACACAAATAATTTTATCACAGGAATACTCTGGGATTCTGATGACTCATCAAACGCTTATTACGACACTACAGACGATGAAGACTTGGTTTTTGTAACTAAGATTAATGAAAATAAAGTTGGCGCTTATGGAAGTTATGATTATGAGATTAAGATACCTTCAAACTTAAAATCTTACAAAGGAGGTGCTACAACTGTTACTTTGTATTATGAGTTAGCTTGACATTTTAAAAATTTCAGTTTCATCATTTGTGCGTTCCCTCCAACTCTGATTGGGGGGATGTACTTTTTCATAAGTTACTTTTTTTGATAGAAAAGTATATATATAATTACTATTATAACAATTGTAAAATAACAGTTGTAAACAGGAACTGTGATAACAATCGCAGAATTTCACAATTTTTTAAAAAGGGGTGGGTAATATTTTAAAGTTTTTGCAGAAATTAAAGGAGAAAGATAAATTCTTACATAAACCGCATGATCTTCCTGATACTGCAAAGGATGTTTATGGAGATGTTTCTCACACAGTCCATAAGAAGATTGAAGATAGGAATAAAAAAGAAGAAAAAGCTCCTTCAGAGATTCCTGGGGAGGGTGAAGCTGCTCCAGAAAAATTTTCTGACAGAGATGTTTCTGAATTTGATGGTGAAGTTTCAAAGGATTATAAGGGTAAACCGGTCGAAGAGCCGCCTTCTATTTCAAACAGCGTTGAATCCAATAAAAGTGAGCAAGACAAAAAAGGGTTTGATAATAAGCTTTCTGAACAAAAAAAAGTTGTTGATTCAAAGCCAAGAGAGGAGTTTTACTCTGTAGATGAAGGTTTTTTTAGGGATTTTCACAGGTTTCTTGACGGCAAAGGGTTGAATGAAAAACTTATTTCAGAGGTTCTGGATAAAGACTTACTGCATAAAATGAAACAATTCCACACTCTCAAAGAAGATGGGATGCCTTTTTTCTTTCATCGAGAGGATTCTGAGAGGGAACTTGGTGAGAAACTTGCAGAATTGCAAAAATTAGAGGAGGAGTGGTATATTCGTCATCGTGAGTTTAAGGAGATGGAGGTTGTGGTTCTTGAGAAGGAAGCAGAGATAGATCTTCGATTGGAGGAGTTAAAGGTTATTCTTAAACATTTGAAGCAAAGAGAAAAACTGGAGAAGAAAGCTTCCAGAAATGAGTATTTCAAGTTGGCTGATGGTCGAGAAATTAGGTCTTTAGGTGAGCTTAGGGATTTACTGAAGAATATGGATGATAAGCTTTTTAGTTATCATGTTTCAAAGGATAAAAATAATTTTGCTGATTGGTGTGAACATGTTTTTAAGGAAGTTGAATTATCTTCAAAGATTAGGGATGTTATGTCGAGAAAAGAGTTATTGGATGTTCTTTTTAACTTTTAGTTTTTTGTTCTTTTGTTCTCTTATGTTGTTATTCTTTTCTTTGAAAAAACAAGAATAAATCGAAACATTTATATATAAGTATACACATTTGTATAGTAATTTAGCAAAAGAGCGCTAAATTCATAATAAAATAAAAACCAAAAATAGAGGTGCAAAAATGAGTTCCCGCAAAACCGCACTGTTAGGAGTATTAATTCTACTAACAATAGGCATAGTTTTTCAAGTAGCAACAGCTTTAGATGTTTTCCCTACAGGAGCAGAGGGAGTAACACACGGAGCTTCTGAAACATTCAATGGAAGCCAATATAATCCTGTAAGTACTGTAGCAGAAGCTGGAAATATCACCAGCATAGCCATAGACGCCATAGGTCCAACAAGATTCTGGCAAGGTTACTATGGAGAAATCACAGGTGAAATTGTGTTGGAAGACGCAGTTGGAAACACAATGTACAATTGGTCATCCACAGAACCAACAGGACAGATATTCGCAACCAGAGGCAATGCCATATCATGGGCAGACGTTGTCTGCTTGGCTGACGGAGGCGCTGTATCAATTGCAACCGAACAAGAGTTTTATGATATGGAATCATATGATATGGATAATATCAACAGAACATTCGTAGTTGAGGATCATCCAACATTTTACATTGGTGAAGATTTGATGCAGAACTGCAACAGCACATGGACATTCATAAACAGTCTAGCACAAACAAGCAGCTTTGCAGAGATACTGTTAGAAGATGAAACAAGTGGTTACGCAATATACTCTACATTCATAGAAAACAGGAATGACGGAAATAGCACTGACCCAACAGGATTTGATGGTGCAACACATGACTTCCAGTTGATGGTGCCAGAGAACGGAACCGCAAACAACGCAGATGTTACTCAATATTACTTTTACGTAAACATACAATAAATAATTTTTTTATTTTTTA